>JADLBG010000742.1 GCA_020847895.1 Bryobacterales bacterium | reverse complement strand
GGCGGAACCAATAATAGACCGGCAGGCCGAGCATCACAATGGCGAGGCCGGGCCAGGTGGTGGCGGGCCGGTAGATAAACAGGACCAGAAGGATGGCGGCGGCTCCGAGGATGTAGAACGCGGGGAACGCGGGGTAGCCGAAGGCGCGGTACGGACGCTCGGCATCGGGGCGAGTCAGGCGGAGGCGGAAGACGCCGGCGATGGTGAGGATGTAGAAGATAAGCGCGGCGCTGATGACGTAGTCGAGGAGGTTGCTGTAGAGGTTGCCGTAGGCTCCGGTTTGGGGATTGTGGGTGCGGGGCAGCACGAGGAGCACTGCCCACACGCCCTGGGCGGCGAGCGCCCAGCCGGGGACATGGGCGCGGTTGAGGATGCCTGCGCGGCGGAAGAAGACGCGGTCGCGGGCCATGGCGAAATAGGCGCGGGCGCCGGCGAGGATGAGGCCGTTCATGCAGCCGAAGGTGGAGACCATGATGGCGAGGGCCATGAGGGCCGTGCCGGCTCCGGGGAAGATGTGCTGGAGGGTGGCGGTGGCGACGCGGTCGGCGGGCGCATGCTGGATGGATTCGATGGGCAATGTGACGAGGTAGGCGGCGTTGGTGAGGAGGTAGAGGAGGATGACAGTGGATGTGCCAAGGGCGAGCGACAGCGGGATGTTGCGTTTGGGGTTGATGACTTCTCCGGCGGTGAAGGTGATGTTGTTCCAGGCATCGGCGGAGAAGAGGGATCCGGTTTGGGAGACGCAGATGGCGAGGAAGAGGCCGAAGAAGGAGGCAGCGGTAAGGCCGGGGGCGATGGGGTCGACGCCGCGCGCCTGCCAGGCGTTGGCGAAGTTGGCCTCGACGGCTCCGTGATTCCAGCCAAGGAACAAGCCGGCGATGATGAGGCCGAGCAGGCCGCCGGTCTTGGCGGTGGTGAAGATGTTCTGAACGATTTTGCCGTACTGGAGGCCTTGCATGTTGGTCCAGGTGAGGAAGGCGATGACGGCGATGCCGAGCAGTTGGGCGGTGGAGAGAGAGACGGCGTAGCCGCTGGTGATATGGATGGGCGGGATGAGGTAAGAGGTTTCGGAGATGGATGGGAGGAAGACGCCGGTGAAGCGGGCAAAGCCGACGGCGACGGCGGCGATGGTGCCGGTCTGGATGACGAGGAAGAGAGTCCAGCCGTAGAGGAAGCCGGACAGAGGGGAGAAGGCTTCGCGGAGGTAGACGTATTGGCCCCCCGCGCGGGGCATCATGCCGGCGAGTTCGCCATAGGAAAGGGCTCCGGTGACGGTGAGAACGCCGGTGAGCAGCCAGGCGATGAGGAGCCAGCCGGCGCTGCCGATCTGGCGGGACATGTCGGCCGAGACGATGAAGATGCCGGAACCGATCATGGAGCCGACGACGATCATGGTGGAGTCGAGCAGGCCGAGTTGGCGGCGGAAGCCGGCGTCTGTGGGCGGCGCCTGATCGGAGGTTCCGGGAAGAGCCATGGATACGATGGTAACTGGTTTTGGGTGGGGCTTTATCCAAGGCCGGCGACGAGGTCTTCGAGCGCGGGTAGACCGCCCGAGAAGAAGTGATCTTCGGCCTCGACCCAGAGGAGCGGAGTGGGGGTGGGGAGGGAGGCGACGAAGCGTTGAAGGGGTTCGGTGGGGCAGATGGCGTCGCGGCGGCTATGGATGAAGATGCGGGGGATGGGGCAGTGAACGAGGGTTTCGGCTCCAGGGGAGTGAGCGGGGAAGCCGATCGCGACGGCGCGGCGGGCTTCGGGATGATCCTGGGCGAGGCGGAGGGCGACGCGGGAACCGAAGCTGAATCCGGCGAGGGTGTAGGGTAGTTCGGGGTAGCGTTCGCGCAGGAGGGCGAGGGCGGCGCGGGCATCGTCGACTTCGCCTGCTCCGTTATCGTGGCTGCCTTCGCTGCGGTTGACGCCGCGGAAGTTGAAGCGGAGGACGACGTGGCCGGAGCGGCGGAGGCCGCGGGCGGCGCGATAGACCACCTTATTGTGCATGGTGCCGCCATAGAGAGGATGAGGGTGGCAGACGAGGGCGGCCTGTTGGGGCTCGAGGTCCGCGGGTTCCTCGAGGAGCGCTTCGAGGCTGCCGGCGGGGCCCGGGATGAGGAGA
This sequence comes from Bryobacterales bacterium, assembly GCA_020847895.1. Classification (GTDB taxonomy): domain Bacteria; phylum Acidobacteriota; class Terriglobia; order Bryobacterales; family Bryobacteraceae; genus CADEFT01. Next base: position 3,083 of record JADLBG010000742.1, on the reverse strand, counting down.
CTTTCGATGCGGCGCGCCACGGTCTAGTTGGAGCGGTAGTTGGTGAACTGCATGTCGATGCCGAAGTCCTTGCCGCGGAGGAGGGCGATGATGTCCTGCAAGGTGTCGCGGTCCTTGCCGCTGACGCGGACGAGGTCGCCCTGAATGGAGGCCTGCACCTTCTTCTTGCTGTCCTTGATGGCCTTGATGATCTCTTTGGCTTTCTCGGTGGGGATTCCTACCTGGAGGGTGATCTCCTGACGGACAGTGGAGCCGGCGGCAGGTTGGACGGGGCCGTAGATGAGGGCCTTGAGAGGCACCTTCCGTTTGGCGAGTTTGCCTTCGAGGATTTCGACCACGGCCTTGAGTTTGAACTCGTCCTTGCTGGCAAGGAGGATCTTCTTTTCCTTGTCGTTGAGATCGATGGAGCTTTTCGAGTCCTTGAGGTCGTAGCGGGTGATGATCTCTTTCATGGCCTGGCTGATAGCGTTGACCACTTCGGGAATCTCGACAATGGAGACAATGTCAAAGGTGTTCTCAGGCATTCTTTACCTATTGTCTATTTTTTGAGGGCGCGCACAACCTGGCGGGTGATTTCCTCGATGATGGCGGGCATGGCGGTGTCGAGGGCGATGGTGACGGCGGCGCGGACACGCTCTTCGTCGACTTCGAGGGGTTCGAGGGCGGCGTCCTCTTCTTCGTGGTGGACGGCCGCGGCGAAATCGCGGGCCTGGCGGGCACTCTCGATAAGCGGCTTGAGGGTATCGAGCATGAGGGAGGCTTCGAAGGGCTTCTTGAGGAAGGCGTCGCTGCCGGCGCGGGCGGCTTCGGCCTCATCGACGGGTTCGAGGACACCGGCGGTGAGGACGATGCGGACGTGGCGGAGTTTGGGATTGGCCTTCACCTCGCGGCAGATGTCGAAGCCGGAGCGGCGGGGGAGGAAGGCGTCGGCGACGATGACGTCGGGGTCGACGTCCAAGAGGCGGACGAGGGCGGTCTCGCCGTCGGTAACGGAGACGACTTCAAAGCCCTCATCGCGCAGTATTCGCTCTCCCATCCTCTGCGCGTGAGGACTGTCATCGGCGAGCAGGACGCGGCTCATTTATTTTCGGACTTCTTATTCTTTTTCTTCTTTTCCTTCTTTTCCTTCTGCTTCACAGGCTGATAGGCTTTGTTCTTCGGCGTATCGTCAGCGGCCTGAGCGGCGGGAGCGGCCGGGGTGGAAGAGGAGGTGGAAGCCGGCTGGCCGTTGGGTGAATTGGAATCCCCGGGCTTGGGAGGATTGGCGCGGGCGTCGGGCTTGGAGTCGAGGGTGCTCGAGTCGTTGACGGTGGAAACGCTCACGTCGGTGACCCCGGCTCCGGCGGCAGGGACAGGCACGCTGGCGGGGATGGTGGGCTGAGTGCGCTCCATGGCGGGAGTGCCGGACTTGGCGGCACGAGTCACGTCAGGGCTCTTGGAGAACAAGCCCAAAGACTTCTTCGTGAAGCTCTTGGTAGTGCGGTTTTCCTCTTCGTACTTCATGCGGGCGAGAGCGACGGGATCGGGCTCGGGGATTTCCATCTCCATTTCCTTGAGTTTCTGCTTGGCCTGATCGGCATAGGGACTGAGCGGATAATCCTTGACGATGCGGGTGTAGGCCTGGCCCGTCTTGTCGCGGAAGCGGGGACCCATTTTGGAGTAGGAATCGCCGAGGGTCCAGAGGGCTTCGTCGGATCCGCTGAAGAGCGGGTATTGATCGACGAGGGCCTGGAGACGGTTGGCGGCGGCGGGGTGGCTGCCCTTATGGTGATAGAAGTCTCCCACGCGGAATTCGCCTTCGGCGATGGCTTCCTGAATATTGCGGAGGAGTTGCTGAGCCTGCGGGGCGTACTTGCTGTTGGGGAACTGGACGAGGAGGTTGCGGCATTCTTCTTCAGCCTTGAGGGCATGCGTGGAGTCGCGGTCCGGCTTTTCCATCTGGCGGTAATGGATCATGCAGACCTTTTCCTGAGCCTCGGCGGATTCCTCGAGGGTGGGATAGAAGAGGATGAAGTCCTTGTATTCGGCTTCGGCCTGGGCCAAGCCGTGGGCTCCGCCTTCGCGGAACCAGCTATCGGCGATGGCGAGTTTGGCCTTGGCGAGATACTCGCTGGTGTCGTAGGTATTGATGAGAGTCTGGAGGGTGAGGCGAGCCACCTCGAAGCGATTCCGTTCGAGGTCTTTGACCGCTTTGTCGAAGAGGACCTTGTCGGGCTGCTGGGTGTCCTTGGTGATGGGGTTCTCATACTTCTTGCGGCGGAAGCCACAGGAAGCCAGCATGCCCAGAGAAAGGGCGACGGCCAAAACACGCAGGAACCAAACTCGCTTAGAAAGCTGCATAGCACAATACCTTTTTCAAAACTCGGTCACAGGCTGAGCCCCGGTTGGGGATTGTCTTTCTCAGGCACGGATGGCGGTGGCCTCCCGGGCAAGGTGTTGCATGTGGCGCACGGCCGTGGCCGGATCTTCACTATGGAAGATGGTGGTTCCGGCAACGATCCAGTCACATCCGGCGCGGACGGCATCAGAGACATTGTCCATGGTAATACCGCCGTCGATCTCGATGTGGAAGTTCCAGTTCATTTGCCTGCGCCGGGCATCGAGGGCGCGGACCTTCCTGAGGGAATTAGGAAGGAACTGCTGGCCGCCGAAACCGGGGTTGACACTCATGATTAGCACATAGTCCGCCAGATCGAGAACCTCGTCGAGGGTGGAGACGGGGGTGGCGGGGTTGATGACGACGCCGGCCTGGGCCCCTTCGCTCTGGATCATGCGAAGGGTGCTGTCGAGGTGGCGACAGGCTTCCTGGTGGACGGAGACGCAATCGGCGCCGGCTTCGATGAAGATGGGGGCGTAGCGGTCCGGGTCCGCGATCATGAGGTGGACATCGAGGGTAGCCTTGGTGATTTTACGGATGGACTTGACCACCGGAGGGCCGATGGTCAGATTGGGGACAAAATGACCGTCCATCACGTCGAGGTGAAGCATGGAGGCGCCCCCGCGTTCGACGCGGGCGATTTCTTCTCCCAGGCGCGCAAAATCAGAAGCAAGGATAGACGGAAGGATTTCCACCATGGAGGGCC
>JADLBG010000741.1 GCA_020847895.1 Bryobacterales bacterium | reverse complement strand
TGCATTGGAGGTGCTCATGAACGAGATCCCCCGTCTGGCGCTGCCTGTCATTGTGATGCTCGTGCTGCTGGCGATCTTCATCGCCGCGGCTCTCTTCAGCCGTAATTACCTCAAAGTGCCGCCCAATTTGGTCGCTGTCCTCAGTGGAAGAAAACGCAAACTCGCCGACGGGCGAAGCGTGGGCTACCGCATGGTGCGCGGAGGCGCCGCTCTGCGCATCCCTTTGCTCGAAAAGGTCGATTACCTCTCACTGAACGTCCTTACTATTCCACTCGAAATCCGGCGCGCCTATACCATCCAAGGTGTCCCCGTTTCCGTCAAAGCCGTGGCGAACGTAAAAATCCGCTCCGATGAAACCTCCCTCCACGCTGCCGCCGAGCGCTTCCTCGGCATGACCCACAACGATATTCAGGCTGTCATCTTCCAGACGCTCGAAGGGCACTTGCGCTCCATCCTCGGCACACTCACCGTGGAGGAGGTCAACTCAGACCGCAACTCCTTCGCGCAGAAACTCACCTCCGAGGCGGCCAACGACCTGGAAAAAATGGGACTCGGTGTGGATGTGCTCACCATTCAGGAAGTGAGCGACGATGAGGATTATCTCAACGCCCTCGGCAAACGCCGCACGGCCGAGGTGAAGCGCGATGCCATCATCGGCGAGGCCGAAGCCACTCGCGATTCGAAAATCCGCTCCGCGGCCGCCTACCAGGAAGGCGAGCGCGCCAAGATCAATTCCGAAGCCGAAATCGCCCAGGTGCAGCGCGATTACCAGATCCGGCAGGCCCAGTACTCCGCGGAAGTGGAAACCGAAAAAGCGCGCGCCGCGCAGGCGGGTCCGCTCGCGCAGGCTCAGTCGCGTCAGTCGGTCGTCGCGGAAGAAGTGAAGGTCGAGCGCCGGCGGACGCAGGAGTTGATTTCCGTACAGGAGCAGGAAGTGCTGCGGCGGCAGAAGGAACTCGAGGCCACGATCCTCAAGCCGGCGGAGGCGGAGCGCCAGGCCACCGTGGTTCGCGCCCAGGCGAACAAGGAGGCAAGCGTCCTCGAGGCGGAAGGCAAGCGGCAAGCTCTCATCGCGCTCGCCGAAGCCGAACAGCAGCGCCTCAGCCAGGAAGGCGCCGGACGCGCCGCCGCTCTGGAAGCCGAAGGCAAAGCCGAGGCCGCCAAGATTGAAGCCATCGGTATCGCGCAAGCCCGGGCCATCGAGGCGCAAGGTGTGGCCGAAGCGACCGCCATTCTGCGAAAGGCCGAAGCTTGGAAACAGTTCAACGAAGCAGCGCGGTTGCAGACCATTCTCGAGAAACTCCCGGCTATCATTCAGGCTTCGAGCGGGGTCTTCTCCGCCGTCGCCGCCCCCATGGGAAACATCGATCGTATGGTGGTGATTGACAACGGCGGCGGCAGCGGCCAGTCCGGCCTCAACAAGATCGCGCAAACGGGCCCCACGGTGGTTTTCAACTTCCTCCAGCAGTTGGAGGCGCTCGGCCTCGACATCCCGGCGGTGATGGCGCAACTTGGGCTCAAGAACGAGGATGGGGCAAAATCGGATGCCTAACCTTTACGCCAAAAAGAAAATGGTGGAGTGGCTCAAGGCCACCCTGCGCTAATCCTTCAACACGCCGGCGATCTTCGGTGTCAGCATCCAGCGCAAAACTCCGCGTGGATTCACTCCGAAGTTCTCCACATCGATCCGCGTGATCGAACCCTTCTTCACATCCACGGCCAGGTTGGGCGTCCCCAGCAGAAAGCCGATCAGCAACCCCGTCAACGGTTCATGGCTCGCAAGCAAGAGGCTTTCGGAACTCTTGAATGCCTTGATGTCCCCCCACGCCTCGCGCGGGTCCGACATCGGTGTCAACGTGGGACAGGGGGTGAGTTCGCCTCCATACCCAAGGACCTCTGCCGCGACCTCGGCAGTCTCGCGCGCTCTGCGGTATGGGCTCGTCAGGATCAGTTCCGGTTTCATTCCGGCAGCCTTGGCCACCTGCAACACCTCGCGTAATTTCTTTCTTCCCTCGGCTGTCAGCGCCCGGTCCGCGTCTTTCATCCCCGGGCGTGGATCTTCGGCAATGCCATGTCGAAGCAGGTAAATTTCCATCGGCGTGAAGTGAGTTCTCCTATTCTGGCATACTGAAGCTTCCCGAATGTCTGACCAGCAACATTCCTGGCTCGCCAAAGCAGCCTTCTACACAGCCTTCGGCTCGGCGGCGTCCATCCTGTTCTCCATTGCCGTCTCGAATATCCTGCTCGCGCTTTCTTTGGCTGCTCTGTTGATGTCCGGCGAAAAGCTTCGTTTCCCGCCTATCAAGCTGCCGCTCGGGCTCTTCATGCTCGGTACCGTGCTTTCGCTCGCCTTTTCCGATAACCCCTGGGCAGGCCGGGTCCAGATCCGCAAGTTCCTCGTTTTCATAATGCTGTTGATCGTCTTCAGCGCTTTCCGCCATCTCCGGCAAGTCCGCTGGCTGATCGTGGCCCTCACCGCTCTGGGCACTCTCTCCGCGGCGCGCGCGCTGATGCAGTTCGCCTGGCAATTGAAGGAATGCGGCTCTTCCTACGGCTGCCTGGTCGGCGAGCGCATCACCGGCTTCATGAGCCATTGGATGACCTTTGGCGCCCACATGATGATCGTTCTGATGCTGCTTGCAGCCTTCCTCTTTTGGGCCACTCCCCCGAAACGTCCCGTGGGTTTGTGGGTCATCTCCGGGTTCCTCATCAGCGCCGCCATCTTCGCCGGAGGCACGCGGTCCATCTGGTTCGCCACCGCCGTCGCCGGCTCGTATCTCCTGTTTTGTTGGAAGCGCTGGACGGTCCTCATCGCTCCCATTGCCATCGCCCTCGCCTTGTTGGCGGCGCCGCCCTTTCTCCGGCAGCGCTTTACTTCCATCTGGAAGCCCCACGGCGAACTCGATTCCAACCAGCATCGGCGCATCCTCTGGCGCACCGGCATCCGCATGATTCGCGCCCATCCCCTGTTCGGACTCGGACCGGAACGGATCAATGATCCGGAGAACTTCAAGAAGTATCTCCCGCCCGATATTACGCGCCTGCCCGAAGGCTGGTACGGCCACCTCCACAACATCTACCTGCAGTACGCCGCCGAGCGCGGAATCCCGACATTGCTCGCGCTGCTCTGGATGTTCACGGTCATCCTGCGCGACTTCTTCAAAGCCTTGAACGGATTGCCGCCCGGACCCGGTGAGGCGCGCTTCGTCCTTCAGGGAGCCATCGCCGCCATCTTCGCCATTCTCGTGGGCGGCATTCTCGAACACAACCTCGGAGACAGCGAAGTGCTCAGCCTGTTCCTCACCACGGTCGCTTGCGGATACATCGCCGTCGATTCAACCACCCATGAACCAGCCATTGAACGGTCTTGAAATCATCCTCGCCGGAGGCGCGGGAGGCCTCGGTTCCGCTGCCGCGCGGTTGCTGGCGCATGAGGGCGCCAAACTCACCGTAAGCTACCTCCAAAACGCGGAACGCGCCCGGAAGCTCGCCGACATCGCCTCCGTCGTCCAGGCGGACCTGACGAAGGCGGAAGACAGGCAGCGGCTGTTGAACTCCGCTCGCAGCCTTTACGGCCTCGCGATCTTCACCGGCGACCCCTCCCGCGTCAAGCATCCTTCGGAATTCGAAGCGGCAGCCTTGCGCGCCCAGGAGGTGAACTACCTCGGTCCTATCCTTCTTGCGCGCGAAGCGGCAGTCCGCATGCAGGCGGCCGAAACTCGCGGAGCCATCGTGCTGTTCTCCACCATGCAGGCCGTTCATCTGTTCCCTGGATCCACCGCGTACGGAGCCGCCAAAGCCTCGCTTCAGTACGCCGCCCGTATCCTCGCCAAGGAATGCCGCCAGGCCAACATCCGTGTCAACGTGATCGCCCCGGGGGTGACTGCCGCGGGAATGGCGGAGGCTTCCATCGCCTCGGGCAAGTACGATCACTTTCTTTCCGAAGGCGTCATTTCGCGCTTCGGCCACGCACACGACATCGCACGCGCCGTCCGATTCTTCCTCGAACCCGACAACTACGTCACCGGCCAGGTGCTGAGCGTCGACGGCGGAGCTACTCTTTGACCGCGGGCAGCGCAAAGGCCACGTAAGCGCCTTTGATCTTCTCCTGCGTCTCGGGCGTCAACCCCGCTTGCGCCGAGGCGCAGAAAGTGACGTACTGCCGGCCATTCACTTCGTAGACCGCGGGAATCCCTTCGATCGCCGCTTCCAGTTCATGTTCCCACAGCACCTTTCCGTTGCGCACGTCAAGCGCCCGCGCCTTGCGGTCCCGCGTGCCGGTGAAGATGAGTCCGCCGGCGGTCACCACGGGGCCTACTTTCGGAAAGTGCGTTCCCGTGTTCCGGATTCCCTTCGCCGCCAGTTCCGGAACCTCGCCGAGCGCGATCTTCCACTTGATGTTTCCCTCGTTCAGGTCGTAGGCAGTCAGTGAGGTCCAGGGCGGCGCGATAGGGGAAAGGCCATCGCTCGCCACCATGAAGCCGAATCCGCTGTAATAGCGCTCCCCCGCGGACGCAGCCAGCGCCGCATCGGCCTGTGGATCCTTATGCATCTTGAGCAACGCGGGCAGGTCCTTCGA
>JADLBG010000740.1 GCA_020847895.1 Bryobacterales bacterium | reverse complement strand
CCGCGCTGTGCCATGCGGGGCTCGGCGTGGCGCGCCACCTGTTCCGTCCGAACATCATTCACTGCCATGACTGGCAGGCCGCCCTGTTGCCGGTGTATCTGAAGCAGTATTTCGCCAATGACCCGACATTCACGGGTGTGAAGACGGTGTTCACCATCCATAACATGGGCTACCAGGGGATCTTCGGAAAGGACCGGCTGTGGTGGCTGGGACTGCCGGAGTGGCTGTTTCGGGAAGACCTGCTCGAGTTCTACGGCAACATCAACCTGCTCAAGGGCGGCATTGTCTATGCGGATTACGTGACGACAGTTAGCCCCACATATGCGCGCGAGATTCAGACCCCGGAACACGGATTCGGACTCGATGGTCTTTTGCGGGCGCGGTCGGGTCACCTGCACGGTATCCTCAACGGGGTGGACTATCACGATTGGAGTCCGGAGCGGGATCATTACATCACCGCCAACTACTCGGCGTCGGACTTGCGCGGGAAAGAACAGTGCAAGATGGAGTTGCTCGGGATCATGGGGCTGCCGACGGAAAGGCCGGAGATTCCGGTGATCGGCATCGTGTCGCGGCTGGCGGCGCAGAAGGGCTTCGACCTGATCGCGTCCGTGGCCTACGACCTGGTGAACTGGGACATCAAGATGGCGGTTCTCGGGTCGGGGGAGCAGCAGTACGAGCGGCTGTTCCGCGCTCTGGCGGACGCGCGGCCGGACAAGTTCGGAGTGTATATCGGGTTCAATAACCGCCTGGCGCACAAGATCGAGGCGGGGGCGGATATGTTTCTGATGCCGAGCCACTATGAGCCCTGCGGGCTGAACCAGATGTACAGCCTGCGGTATGGGACGCTGCCCGTTGTCCACGCTACCGGGGGCCTCGATGATACGATAGATGGGAGCACGGGATTCAAGTTCCGCCCCTATTCCTCCGATGCCATGTTGGGAGCACTGCGGGAAGCCCTCACAGTTTATGCGGTAGACCGCGTCCGGTGGAAGAAGATGCAGGTAGAGGCGATGCGCCGGGACTACTCGTGGGAAGCCTCCGCGGCCTCCTACAGTGACCTTTACCGGATGCTGGCGGACTGAATCCTTTTGCGGCAGATCGCATCTATGGAGTTTGGAGAGATAAGAAAACAATGGCTGGTGACAACACGATGACATTTACGGATTCCGGTTGGGACGCGGATGTCCTCAAGTCGGAAGTGCCGGTGCTGGTGGACTTTTGGGCGGAATGGTGCGGTCCTTGTCGCATGATGGGCCCCACGGTGGACGCCGTTGCCGCGGATTACTCGGGCAAGGTGAAGGTGGGCAAGCTGAACGTGGACGACAACCCGTCGAGCGCCATGCGGTACAACATCCGGGGGATTCCCACGTTGCTGCTGTTCAAGGGCGGGCAGGTGGTGGAACAGCGGGTGGGCGCGACCGGCAAAGGCGACATCCAGAAGATGTTGGAAGGTCATCTGTAAGCCGCGCTGCATTGGATAAGGATTTAAAGACCCGCTCGGACGGTGTTCCGGGCGGGTCTTTTAGTGTCTGACTTGCGGTCAGTCTCCGCGGGTGACAATGGGGTCGTAGTGTTCGCTGGGATAGCGTCCCCGTTCGCCGCGGGCGCGGCGTCCGGGCCATTCGAGGCGCATGTCGCGGCACACCTCGTCGAGCATGGCGATGGTGGCCACCTGCTGCTCCAAGGCAAAGGTGGTCAGCAGCAGGTTGTCGCAGAGGGCGTTGATGACACGGGGGATACCTTGCGAGCGGACATGGACTTCCGAGAGGAGATCGACGGGGAAGACCGTCTGATCCCGCAGGCCTGCCTTTTCGAGGCGGAAGTTGACGTAGGCGATGGTTTCGTCCTCGCGGAAGGGCTGAAGGTTGCAGCGCAGGACGATTCTCTGCTTGAGTTGGCGGAGGTTGGGGGCGTCGAGTTTCCGGTCGAGTTCGGGTTGCCCGGCGAGGATGATCTGGATGAGCTTGCCGCGGCGGTTCTCGAGGTTGCCGAGAAGGCGGATCTCTTCGAGCACTTCCCATTCGAGGTTGTGTGATTCATCCACGATTAGAACGGTAGTGCGATTCTCGTTGGCTTGCTGGAGGAGCAAGTGGTTCAGAGCGAAGAGGACCTCTGTCTTCGAGTTGCGGTTGCAGCGCAGGTCGAGGTCGTAGGCGATCATTTCGAAGAACTGGTCGCTGTTGATACGGCTGTTGAAGACGAAGGCGAACTCGATGAATTGGGTGTCAAGAAAGTCGCGGAGGCATTCGAGGAGGGTGGTTTTTCCGGTGCCGACCTCGCCGGTAAGGACGATGAAGCCTTTGCGGGTTTGGACGCCATAGATGAGGTTTGCCAAAGCCTCCTCATGGACCTGACTCCGGTAGAGAAAGGCGGGATCCGGACTCAGATTAAAGGGACTTTCTTTGAACCCAAAGAAGGCGTTATACACTGACTAGAAGGTTAACACGAACAAGGTCAAGTTGGGTTGACTTCGAGCAAGACCCACCCGGGCAGAGCGGCTGGTTCACCGCCCTGGAAGACTACGCGGCGGGTTTTGGGGAAAGGCAGGCCCGTCTGAATGGCGCGGCTGTAGAAGGGCATCTGGCGCAGGATGCGGCGGTAGGTCTCATGGCCGGTGTCCGGGGAGGCGGTCTTGGAGAGGAAGCCTCCGCCCCAGCCGATGGCGAGGAGGCAGGACGAGGCTCCGGATTCGCGAATGGCGGCGAGGTTGGATTCGAGAGCGGCGAGGCTGCGGTCCAACTGCTGGAGGCCGGTGGCGGCGGCGTATTGGCGGTGGATTTCGAGGACCTTGGCGGCGAAGCTGTTGGCCGCATCGAGGAGCGCGCGAGTGCTGACGGCTTCGCGCCAGCGAAGGGCACGCAGCATCTCGGGGTGGTTGAGGAAGGTCTTTTCCGACCATGATCCTTCGAAGGCTGAGCCGGGAGGGGCCATTTCGCAGAAGTAAGGAGCGGGCTTCCAGCCGAGTTCGTAGCGGCTCTGGCCGCGGGCGACGAGGGTGCTGGTGCGCAGCATGTAGACCTTCATGGCGAGGGCGGCGACGGGGGAGGAATCGGCGATGGCGAAGGAGCGCATGCGGCTGTGGCCGTTGAGTCCGACTCCGGCATCCTCGGCGGGCTCCGCGGGGCGGCGGGGAAAGCGGTCGCCCTGAACCTTGTCTTCCACCTGTTTCCACATCTGGTCAGTCCAGCGGGAGCAGAGGTAGGCGGTGTGGAGGGCGCCGCGAAGGGCGG
>JADLBG010000739.1 GCA_020847895.1 Bryobacterales bacterium | reverse complement strand
TCGAGACGCGGCAGGGCTTCGATGTGGACGGTGTCGAGATCAAAGCGCGCCTCGACTTCGGCGCGAAGGCCATCGACTGGCGCGGCATGCAGAAGAACGCCGGAGCTTAACCAAGGAGGATTGAACCGATGAAGAACTACGTGCAGAAGGGCGAGACTCTTACGCTCACCGCGCCGTACGCGGTGAGCTCGGGCGGTGGCGCGCAGGTCGGCTCCGTTTTCGGCGTCGCGTCGAACGATTACGCAAACGGCGAGGAAGGCGAATTCCAGGTGGCGGGCGTGTTCGATCTCGCCCGCGAAACGGGCGCGAGCACCGGATTCACTCAGGGCGCGTTGATCTACTGGGACAACACCAACAAGCGCATCACGAAAACCGCCACCAGCAACAAGTTGATCGGCGTGGCCGTGAGGGCCGCGGCCGATGGCGACGCCACCGGGCGCGTGCGGCTGAACGGGGCGTTCACTGCGTGATGCCGTTTGGCGATTCCATCGGTCGCGTGGATGAGGCCTGTCTGCGGGTCTTCGGGCGTGATGTGACCTATCTGCCCGAAGCCGGTGGGCAGGCCTCGATTCGCGCGGTCTTTCAGCCAGCACGCGAAACGGAGGATGCCTCGCCGGGCGTCTATGCCGTGCTCTTCGTGCGCCTAGCCGATCTGCCGGCCGTGCCCGTCCGGGGCGATGAGGTCGAGATCAACGCCGCGCGCTACAAGGTCTTCGACATCGAAGCCGATGCCGAAGGCGCGGCCGTGCTGCGCTTGCGGGCCGTTTGAGACTTCCGCCAAATCTGGCGGAAGTTCGAAAGTTTTCCAATGCCCAGCGTTCGCGTTTACCAGAAGAAGCAACTGCGGCTTGATCTGCTGAACTTCCGCCAGCGGCAGATGTATGAGTTGGGCGGCGTGGGCGTGAGCGCGGTAAAGGCACGATTGGGCGCAGCGCAAGGTCCCGAAGACAGCGCGGCCAAGCCTCTGATTAAGCGCTACGCGATCTTTAAGACCCGGCAAGGGAAAGGCAACCGCCGGAACCTGGCATTTACGGGCGATCTGCTCCACAACTTCCAGGTGCGCACCGTGAGCGAGAACAGGGCCAAGGCCAGCGTCTCGACGCGCAAGGACCGCATCAAGGCCTGGGCCAACCAGAAGCGCGAGGAGTGGGTGGTCTTCTCGCCGAAGAACAGGACGGTGGTCGTCGAGGCGGCGCGGAAGATGCTCGACGCGATCAAACAACGATTGCTGGTGGAGCGTGCCCTCGGAGGAAAACAGCGATGATCGATCCCGCCCAATTGATCGACAACCTGGTCGCGTTGTTGCGCGATATTCCGGAACTGGTCGCCGAGATGGGAGGCGACGAGCAGCGGATCTTCGCCTACCACGATCAGTATCCGAAGCGGGTGAGTCTGGCGACGGCAATCCACGATATGCCTGCGCCGGGAATCATGGCGGCCTGGCAGGGGACAGCGCCGGGCGGTTTCGGCGGCTTCGACGTTTGGAAGCATTCGGTCACGCTTTACATCCGGGCACGAGAGACCTTCGACAGCGATCCGCCTACCGCTTACTACCGGCTGTTTCGGTTGATCACGAAAGGCGTGCCGGTCTCGGCGGGCATCGCCATGCTGAACGCCACCGTGCATCCATCCTGCTACCCGATAGATCTCCCGTTGATCCAGCGCCAGACGGACGCGGAAGGCCTCGATTATTTCGAAGTGCCCATCACGTTTACGGAGATTGGCGATGAGTGAAGGAACGACCGTATGGCTTCGCCCGCCCTTTGGAGTGGGTGAGCCGAAGGAAGTTGAGGCGACGCCGGATATTCTTGTGCCGTTGCTCGTCAAGGGCTGGTCGCAGTGCGAGCCGCCGGCAGATCCCGAGGAGGTAACGACCGATGTCCACGACTAGACTCCAGGAAGTGCTCATCTGCTTCGGCAAACAGAAGCAGACCGATATCGCGACCGCTCAAGCTGCGGCTGCCATGTGGCGCTTCAGCAAGCTGAACGCACAACTCGCCAACCCGAAACTCGCGACCGAAAACGACGCCGAAGAGTACGGCAAAGGCCACGAGTTTCCCACCGCCACGTACAAGACCGCCTGGGACGTCGGCGGCACGCTCGAAAAGTATCTCTCAGCCGAGATCGCAGCCTGGGCTATGGCGTTCGGCCTGGGCAAGGTAGTGAAGTCAGGCACCGCACCGAACTTTACTTACACCTGCACGCCGCTGTTTCCGGCGAACGGCGATGCGGCGGAACTGCCCTACTTCTCCTACGTGGAGCAGATCCGCCCGGGCGCGGGCGTGGTGCTCGACCGGCAGGCCGTTGGTTGCGCCATCGAGTCGTGGCAGATTGCGATCGGCTCCGGACCGGGCCGCGCGAATTCGAAGATCACCGTCGAGTGCGCCGGCTCGGGCAAGGTGATCGATTCCGCGACGGGAATCGCCATGCCCGCGGCTACAGTGGAGAAGCTACTGCCGTCGGCTTCACTCACGCTTTCGATCAACGGTGTCGATTACGTCACGAGCAAGAACATCGTCTCGCTTGAAACCGGATGGAAGAACAACCTCCGCATGGACGCGGGCTTCTATCCCGGCTCGGGCTTCCAGGTGGCGGGCGACGGTTCTTCGGGCGCGATTCGCGGCCGGATCGAGTTCGGCAACCGCCAGGGAAATCTCAAATTCGTTGCCCGCTTCGATAACGCCTCGACCGAGTACGCGAAGCTCAAGAGCCAGGCCACCGGCACGGCCGTTATCAGTCTGGCGTTCGACGCCAACAACTCGCTCCAGATCACCTGGCAGAAGCTCGCCTTTTCCGTGGTCGAGATCGGCGAGACGGATCAGATCCTGACCGTGTCGGTAGAATGCACGCCGCTCTACGACTCGGTAAACGGGGTGGTCTCGGCGGTGGCGAAGTGCGGCGTGGATAGCATTTGCCAGTAAGGACTATCTCTATGGAAACCACCATTCCTGTTTTCGATGCGGCCCGTCCGGTCGCGATCAACCTGCGCGGGCCAGACGGCGTGAAGACCGTTCGCGTCCGATTCCCAACCGACGACGAATGGATCGAGCGGCAGCGCCGCCGCAAGGTCATCGTCAAGAGCCTCGGCCGCGGGATCTCCGAAACGGTGATTCCGAACGGCGAAGACGTCGACGCTGCGCTCCTGGAAAAAATCCGGACGGAGGAGGAACCCGAGGTCGATGCTTTCGAGGCTCAGAAAATCATCGAGCAGTTGGCCACCTGCGACGTCGACGATGTCGTGCTGGCGGGCGATGCGTTCCGGGTCACGCTGCGTGTGCTCGGCGGCGCGGTTACGCACCTTCTGAAGATGCCATCGGCCAAAGATGTGAACACGTACCGCCGTAGCTTTGCGCGCGTGCTCGACCTGCCGTTCAACCGTCAGGAGTTGACGATCAACATCCGAGCGGCAGCCGACCTGTGGAAGAAGCTCGTTGAAGCAACCGAAGGGTACGCCGGCGACGCCCCTATCATCCATCAGGCTGTGGCAGTCAAAGCGGCCATCGATGCGCTCGACACTTCCTTCCAGGAGGACCGGGAAGCAAATTTTTAGCCGGGGAGTGGCCGGAAACTCCCTCCCTGCGCTACCTCATTCATTGGGCGCTCCGGCGCGAGGG
>JADLBG010000738.1 GCA_020847895.1 Bryobacterales bacterium | reverse complement strand
CTCCACCTTGAACGCCGGCGAGAGTGAAGGCAGGAAAATCTCCGCCCTGTATCCCAGCTTCGCCGCCGCATACGCCACCGCCAGCCCGTGATTCCCTCCCGATGCCGCGGTCACTCCCGCCTCCGGCACCTTCGCCGACAGCATCCGGCAAAACGCCCCGCGCGGCTTGAACGACCCCGTGTGCTGCAGCAACTCCAGCTTCAACACCACCTCGGCGTCCACCCCCAACTCGCCCGCGGTCAACGCCATCACCGGCGTCCGCCGTACATGCGGCCCAATCCGGTCGGCCGCCTCCAGAATCCGTTCTCTCGTAATCCGCTCTCCGGGAATCATTACTCAATGTTCTCTGAAACAGCGGTGTGCTGTCACTGCGCCCCAGCCGCCGTGCCCCGCGGTCAGCGGCGCCTCTCCATCATGCAACACCCGCCTGCCTCCCGATACAATCGTCTCCATGCAGTCCATCCGTTTCCTCGCCGCTCTCGTCCTCCTCGCCGCCTCCGCCTCCGCGGCCCCCATCAAAGCCCTCATCATCGACGGCCAGAACAACCACCACTGGCAACTCACCACGCCCGTCCTCAAGAAAATCCTCGAAGACACCGGCCTCTTCACCGTCGATGTCGCCACCTCCCCGCCGAAAGGCGAGGACATGAGCAACTTCCGCCCCGGCTTTGAAGCCTATAAGGTCGTCATCTCCAACTACTCGGATTTCGGCGGCGGCGGCGTCTGGCCGCCCGCCACCCAACAGGCATTCGAGGATTACCTCCGCCGCGGAGGCGGCTTCGTCACCGTCCACGCCGCCGATAACGCCTTCCCCATGTGGCTCGAATACAACCGCATCATCGGCGTCGGAGGCTGGGGCGGCCGCACGGAAAAATCAGGTCCCATGCTCCGCTTCCGCGACGGCGCCATCGTGCGCGACACCACCCCCGGCCCCGGCGGCCATCACGGAAAAGCCCACCCTTATCAGGTCACCACCCGCGACCCCAACCACCCCATCATGAAAGGCCTTCCCCCCGTTTGGATGCACACCCGCGACGAACTCTACGACTCTCTCCGCGGCCCCGCCGAAAACGTCCACGTCCTCGCCACCGCCTTCTCCGATAAATCCACCGGAGGCGCCGGCCAGCACGAACCCGCGCTCATGACCATCTCCTACGGCAAGGGACGAGTCTTTCACACCATCCTCGGCCATGACGTGGACGCCATGCATTGTGTCGGATTCATGGTGACCTTTGCCCGCGGAGCCGAATGGGCCGCTACCGCGAAAGTGACCCAGCCCGTGCCGCCGGATTTCCCTCGGGCGGAACAGGTGAGTTCGCGGCAATAGCCGTCGGCGTCCGCGCCTTGCCGGACTCGAGCACCTTCACCACGTCCGGCACAATCAGCTTGAAGATCGACACCGGAAGCGCGCTCGAGAATTTGTACGCCGCGGCCTGCTCGCCAGGCACGTACGCAAGCAGCGTCCCGTAATACCGGTCCCCGATCGTGAACACGAATGCCGCCGTCCGGTTCCTCGCCTTTCCCACCGTCGTCAACGTCTTGATCCGGTTGTCGCCCGTGCCCGTCTTCCCCGCCACCGGCAGCACGACGCCATCCGCCAGCTTCACCGATCCGAACGCCCGCCGCCCCGTGCCGAACTCCACCACGCCGCGCATCTCTTTGTGCAACTGCTGCGCCACTTCGTGCGAGAAGATCCGCACCGGAGCCCCGGGCTTCCGCGCCAGTCGCGTCTCGAAAGGCGTGCCCTCAGCCAGCAGCAGCCGCTCGATCCGCGTATTCGGCAGCCGCACGCCGTCATTCAGAATAATCCCCGCAAGCTCCGCCAGCGCGGCCGGCGTGTCTCCACTGCTCCCGATCGCCGTCGCCAGAGACGGCACCAACGTCCGGAACGGATACCCTTGCCGCTTCCAATATTTGTGCAGCACGCCGAAAGCATCCGCCTCCAACACCGTCTTGATCCGTGAATCCTGTCCCAGCTTCGCCCGGCTCTTGAACAGCCATTTGTACACGTCCTGCCGCAGTTCCGCGCTCACCTTCTGCACCTCTCCCCAACTCGGGTTCGGATGCTTCTGCATGTAGTACACCAGCCACATCTCCAGCGGATGAATGCTCGCCACGTACCCGCGGTCGTTCCAATCCATCTTCCCCGGCGCGAACATGTCGTACAGATCCTGCTGCCGCTTGTCCGTCAGGCTCTCGTGCACGTAGCTCAACAGCGCCAGTTGGAACTCCCCGAACGTCGCCTCCGGCCGCACCGATCGATAAATCACCGAGAACCGCGGAGCCGTGATTTCCCGCTCCTTCAGCAATGTCTCCAGCGCCTCGTCCGGCGTCTGTCCCTCATACTGATCGTAGAAATCCTTCAGGAAGACCGCCCCCTCTTTATCCGCGAACCGGATCAGATACTGCTTCCGCAGCGGGTTTGACTCATCGGAAAAGATTGTGGGCGAATACCCCGGCAGACGGTGTATCTGGTAGGACACAATGTCCCGCATCAGCCGGATAAACACCAGGTTCACTGACCGCTGGAACGCCTCCCTCACCGTCAGGATCCGCCCGTTGTCGTTCTTATCGAAGTTTGCGAACACGTGCAGCCCGCCGCCCGTGAAGAACGCCTCTCCAGGGCTTGCCGAATACTTCCGCTCCAATGCCGCATTCAACATCGCCCCCAGGCTCCGGTCCCCGCCGTTCGCCAGGTAGTCCTTCGCCCACTGCGTCAACTTGTCCGGATCTTCCTCCAGTGCCGTCCGGTTGCCCGGCTTGCCGTTCACAAGCTGATCATGCAACTCCGAAACAAACTCCAGGTACGTCGCCAGCGTCCGCAGTTTCGCCGTCGACCCCAACTCCAGCCGGCTCCCCTCGTTCAGATTCAGCGCCTGCTTCGAATTATCTAATTGCAGCAGCAGCCGGTTCCTACTCGCCCCGCGTTCGTACATCGTCAGGCTATAGATCACCGGAGACCCCTGCCCCGGAGCCAGCAGGCGCTCGCCAACCAGCCCTTCCTTTGCGAGAAATGCCGGATCGTCCAGCTTTTCCATCGTCTCCGCCGCCAGTCGCGTCGCCGTCCCTTGCAGCGTCGTCTCCACCGTCAGGTCCATCCGGTCCAGCTCATACAGGCTCGGAACGCCCAACAACCCGAGCAGGTTGTACCGCACCGAATCCGTCCCTTTGCGTTGCAGGTCAACCGCCCTCACCCGCATCTCCCCGGCAGGCCGCAGCGGAGCCCCCACATGCAGCGACAAGTCGCGCAGCCGCTTCGAAATCAACCCGCTCGTCCCCATCACCCGGATATAGCTGTCCGCCCGTTCCTTCAAAACATCCGGATGATGCCGCAGATAGTACGTCGGCCGGTTGATCGACAGCAGCAGGCTCAACACCTGCCGGTATGCCACCGCCCGCTTCTTCATCTCCGCGCCGCCGAGCGTCGCTTCATCCGCCTTCAACAGCCGGTTCACTTCCCGGAAATCCGCCCCAAACCAGTTCTTCAGCCCGTCCGCCAGCCCGATCACTTCCCCTTCCGCCGCCGTTGCCGCCAGCGGCACCGAGTTCAGGTAGTCCCGCACAATCAGCCGCCGCGATTCAATCGTCCGCGGGCCATCCAGGTACGCCCGCAGCGACGCGCTCGCAATCTGCCGCGCCTTTTCCCGCACCCCCTCCGTCCGCCCCCCCGGTGAGTGCCGGATCTTTTCTAATTGCGTCGCCAGCGTGCTTCCCCCGCTGATCGGGTGCGAATGGTTCACCTGCCGGATTCCCAGATCAAAGAACGCCTTGGCCAGGCGGTCCCATTCAATCGCCGGATTCCGCCGCGTCGCCCAGCTATCCAGAATTTCCCGGTTCTCGATAAACAGCGCCGACTTCACCACCAAGGGCGGAATCGCTTCGAAGTCCTCATACGCCGCCTCCGGATAGATGGTCGAATGCAGCGGCATCCCGTTCCGTCCCAGAATCCGCAGACCCGCCTGGGTCTTCTCCTGGTACAACGGAAACATCCCCAAACTCATGATTCCCCGCAGCTTCTCGGACCACCGCGCCTGCGCTTCCACCTCGAAGCCCCCTTGCTTGGCCTTCGCGATCAGCGCATTTAGATTCGCATACCCCAGCCGTTCGTCATACGGCCCGTTCGACGTCCGAAAGCCATGCCCGCTCTCGCCCGTCTGCACCTTATAGTTGGCGCCCTTCAATACCAGTGTGAATAGACGAGCCTGTAGCCAGCTCGTCCGCATTTCCGCGGCCGCCAGCGCCACCCCCAGCGCGGCAAATGCCGCAATCAGCACTGGTTTCTTCCAGTTGCGCCCTTTCGAGCGCGCCTCCTCCACCTCCACAGACCACTCGCTCCCGTTGCCGGCACGCGCCCACGCAAACGGCAAAGCTTCACGCAGTTTGGCTAACATGTTTGCACTTCCACGCCAAGCGAAGATCCCACTAAATAAGATGTTGCGAACGCGGGGAGAGTTTCACCATGGACCGCCGGTTTCACCCGCGTCTCTGTTCAAGAACGCGAGAAAACCGCTGTTCGTCGTTGGGGAGGGAGGGCTTTGTTACAGCTTTTTAATCTTTAAGTCCCGATATTCCGCCCAGGTTCCCGCCTGGTGCGCCTGAAGCTCGATGTGGCCCTCATCGACATTCTCTAGTTGGTCGTACTCTAGCACATTTTCGCCGTTGATTCTCACCACCACTTCGCGCCCCTTCGCGATCAGTTGGAACGGCCACCACTGCTCATCGGCTATGCGCGGGTAAATCGACCTCTTGAAGTGATACAGAGACCCCGTCGGATAATGCGCGCCTTCCACATTGTGCAACTGGATCTCGTAGCTTCGCTTCGCCCTCGTCCCGCCCCCCGACGTGCGGAACAACACCCCGCCGTTCTGCCACCGGCTGGTCCGGATATAACAGTGCAGTTCGAAATCCTTGTACTGCGCCTTCGTCCCGATGTGGCCCAACCCCTCGAGCCTCATCACGTCCCCCAGCCCTTCCATCACCGGCTTGCCTTCCGTCACGTACCACTTGTCGAGATCGGCCGGAGAGCCATACAGCATCTCCCAACTCTCCTTCGCCGGCAGTTCCTTGATCCGCAGGTTCCGGTACCGGATCGGATACGACAACGACTCCAGCCCGATATACCCCTTCCGCAGCCGGTATTTCAGCTCCGGCACGCTCTCCACGTCCAGATCCTGCACCTGCGCGTCGTTCATCCACACCTTCAACGACGGCCAGTCGAACACGATCCGGAACGTGTTCCACTCACCCTTGTTGCGAACCTTCACCACCTTCGGAGCCACCACCGGAAATATCGATCCGCAACTGTTCGATTTCGGAGCCTCTTCCTCCTGGTGGAAAATCTTCACCTCGAAACCCACCCACGGATTTCGCCCGTGCTCCGGCGCATGCAGATAGATCCCCGAATCCATCCACCCCTTCAGAAAGAACTCGCCCCGCAAATCGAAATTCTCAAACTGCCGCCCGTGCCGCAGCCACGACGAAAAGTTCGACCCGTGATGCACTACGATCGATCCGTCGTCCACGAAGAACGCCGTCTCCGGACCTTCCCGCACGCTCCACCCACGCAGAGACTTTCCATCAAAAAGAGGCGTGAATCCCGCCTCGTCCTCCGCCGCCATCATTGCGGGAGCCATCCCCGCCGCTCCAAGAAACCCGCGCCGGCTCACGTCGCCCATTGCCTCACCTCGTTACGGCCAAAACCGATTCCAGCTTCTTCGCCCCCGCCTCCAACTGCTCGAGCGCCGGCGTCACGATCGTCTTCTCCATGTCTTCCCAGGTCTCCACCATCTGCCTCACATGCTCCCCCGCCAGCCGGATGCACCAGGAATCCGTCAACTCCCGTCCCAAAGCCTTCGCCACCCTCAGCAGGTAAGGATGCGGCAGCGCCACCACCCTCTCCATCTCCGTCCCATCGTCCGCCGTCAGTCCCCACTTCACATCCACGGCATCGGCGTGCCGGATCGAAATGGCGTTTTGCAGCCACTCCAGATTCACCGTCCACTTCCGGCCAAACGGGTCCGTGGCCTCGAACTTACGCGGATTATCTTGCATCCCAGCCATTGTACCTCGACCGCGCGCCAATCTATTTCCGCGCCGGCCTCAGTCTGTAGTAGCTCTCATCAGCCCTTGCCATCGAGTCTTTCATGCACGCAGGACAGTCTGGCATCCCCAGGTAACCGGCAATACGCAGTCTGAGTTGTGATGGCGGAAGTTCCTCGTAATCGTTCGGGATATCGAACCCGCCGCTCGGTTCGCCCGCGGTCACCGTAATCACCTGCCTCTCCACCATTTCCATGCCGTTGCCCGAGGCGTCAAAAAACTCTCGCCGCTCGGATATCGGATAGCACCCCAAGCCGGCAGCGTAATGACCTGACACGGTAAACTGCCCCGGGACGCCGCGCGCTATCACTTTGGTGCGATGGCCGGGTTGCGCATCATCCCGGACGAATACCGCCGTGGATCCCGATTAAACCGGCGCGCCGCGGAATTCAGCGATGAGTTTTCGCTCGCCCGCTCTAGTCCGAAGTTCTTGCTCCCAATGATGTGAAGTTGTTTGTTTAGATACACATGAACGTTTTTCTGTCTTAAATTGTAGGCATGTAATCGTGCACATATATCGTAGTTTTCCCTTGTATTCGTGCATTGTATGCCCTATTATCAAAGCATGTATGTGGCCACCATCCCCAACCGCAACTCCCCGCCCGCCATCCTCCTCCGTCATTCCTTCCGCCTCAACGGCAAAGTCAAAACCCGCACCCTCG
>JADLBG010000737.1 GCA_020847895.1 Bryobacterales bacterium | reverse complement strand
TGAAAATCGAGCAGCCCGCCAACCACATGACCGAGGATTCGCGGTGGGATTACCGGGTCACCATTCGCTTCAAGAACTCGACCCTCGCCACGACAGCGAATCCCGATGAGGAGCGGCTGATCAAGCAGCTTTGGCCCGACCAGAAGACCTTCCAGCGCGAGGAGCAGCGCCGTTTCGAAATTCTGCAAGCCCACTGGGACCTTCCCGTGACGGACATTACCCCCTCGAATCCTTAGCCGGCAAAAAAGCAGCCCCTGTCCAAAACGCCGGGGTTCGCGCGTCAATGGGATGGAGGCGCATGACGCCTCCCCAACAGAACCAAGAGGAGAGATTGAACATGCAATATCTACTGATGCTCTATTCCGAGGAAGCGGGCTGGAGCCGGCTGAGCAAGGCGGAACAGGAACAAGCCGTGGCGGCATATATGGCCTACACCGAAGCGCTTCAGAAAGCGGGTGTCTATAAAGGCTCGAACCGGCTGCAGTCCGTCTCCAGCGCTACCACCGTGCGCGTGGAGAACGGGAAGCCGCAGGTGCTGGATGGGCCTTATGCGGACTCCAAGGAGCAACTCGGCGGCTATTACCTGATTGACGCGCCCGACCTCGACGCCGCCATCTCCTGGGCCTCGCGCTGCCCTGGAGCGAGCCACGGCACCATCGAGGTTCGCCCTGTGTGGGCGCGGTAATGAGCTGTTGAACCATGCAAACCATGGAAGGGGGCAGCCAGACGTGGGGCACGGCGGATTCCGTGGCGCGCCGGAGCTATGGCAAACTGGTTGCCTTCCTTGCGGCTCGCACGCGGGATGTGGCAGCCGCCGAGGACGCCCTCGCGGAAGCATTTGCCGCTGCGCTTGCCGATTGGCCCCGGAACGGTTGCCCGTCCAATCCCGAAGCATGGCTGCTTACGGTCGCCCGCCGGAAGTGGATCGACACTTCCCGGCGGCGCCGCACGCAGGAAGCAGCGGTTCCACAGTTGCGGATGCTTGGTGAAGGGTTGGATGCGGCTGGCGGCGAATTCCCTGACCGGCGGCTGGCCCTGCTGTACGCTTGCGCGCATCCCGCTATCGAGCCTGGCATTCGTGCGCCACTGATGCTGCAAACGGTGGTTGGCCTCGACGCCCATCGGATTGCATCCGCATTTCTGATGTCCCCGGCGGCCATGTCCAAGCGGCTCGTGCGGGCCAAACAGAAGATTCGCCAGGCGGGCATTCCCTTGCGCATCCCTGAACGCGAAGAGCTTCCGCAACGGCTCGACACGGTTCTGGATGCGATCTACGCCGCCTTTGCGGAGGGGTGGACAGACCCCGGCGGCACAGATGCCGCCCGCCGCGAGCTCACCGCCGAAGCCATATTTCTTGCGAGACTCGTGGCCTGGATGCTTCCTCGCGAGCCAGAGGCGCTGGGCTTGCTGGCGCTGATGCTGCACGCGGAAGCTCGCCGGCGCGCGCGGCGCACCGCGGATGGAGAATACATCCCATTTGCGGAACAGGATTGCTCGCTATGGGATTGGCATTTGATCGAGGAGGCCGAATCCCTGCTGCATGGCGCCGGCGCTCTCGGCTCCATCGGGCGCTATCAAATCGAAGCCGCCCTCCAGTCGGCTCATGTGCACCGCCGCCGCAGTGGGCAGGAGAACTGGCAGGACATAGTACAGCTTTACGACGCGCTCTGGGCGATCACCGGTTCTCCGGTCGCCGCCATCAATCGAGCCCTTGCCATTTCCGAATGGCGAGGGGCGCCTGCCGCCGTAGAGGCGCTTCACAGCGTGGCGACCGATTCGCGGCTTGCCGAATATCAGCCCTACTGGGCGGCGCGCGCCGAACTCCTGGGGAGAACCGGCGCTTCGGCCGATGCGCAAGAAGCGTACAGCATCGCCATCGGATTGGAGCGCGACCCGGCGGTCCGGAGTTTCCTTCAGCGGCGTCAGGCGGCCCTGTCTGTGAGCGTTTCCCGAGGCGGCGCTACCAGTTGGTGAGCGAGCCATCGGGCCGCTTCAACATGGGTGTCAAGTCATAATGCTCCGTGAAATCCCCGATTTGCTGGAGCTTCGCCGTGTCGACTTCCACGCCGAGGCCGGGCCGGTCATTTGGCCATAACTTGCCGTTCTTCAGGTCATAGAAGTGGTTCAGATAGGGCCATGGCCGCGTGCCGCCCATCACCATCTCCATCAGCCCGGGTCCGGGGAAGACCGCCATGCAATGCACCATCGCCGCTTCGGAGATCGGCCCCGTGAAGTGCGGCACGAGGCCGACGTAATGGGTTTCGCACATCGCGGCGATCTTCATGAACTCCGTGATGCCGCCCACATTGGGAATGGTGGCGCGCGCGTAATCCACCAGGTTGCCCTCGATCAGTTCGTTCCAATCCCATTTGGGACCGAACTGCTCGCCGACGGCGATGGGGACTTTTACCTGATGCCGCAGGGTGCGGTAGATGCCCGGATTTTCGCTTCGCACAAGGTCTTCCACGAAGTAAGGGCGCAGCGGTTCAATCCTATTCGCCAGCGCCACGGCATCGGGCATGTCGAGTTCCGTGTGGAAATCGACGCACCACGCTCCGTCCTTGCCCACGCCCTCCCGCACCTGCTGGCAAAGTTCATAAGTGCGCTTGACGTTGTCGAAACGGTCCATCACCGGGCCGCGCGAATCGGTGGAGATGCGATACGCACGGAAGCCCGCCTCGACGCATGCCCGCGCCACCTCTTTCGGCGTTCCCTTCGCTGGATAGCCGGTGGAGTAACACTCGACGTAATCACGGGTTTGTCCGCCGAGCAGTTGATAGACGGGCACTCCGAGCGTCTTGCCCTTGAGATCCCACAGCGCCATGTCGAGCGCGCCCAAGGCATGGACCTTCTCGCGCCCCGCGGGATAGAAGTACGACCTGTACATCATCTGCCACAGCCGGTCGGTGCGGAACGGGTCCTGACCGATCAACAACCCGGCGCACTGCTCCATGGTGTCGTGGGCTCCGCCCTCGCCCACCCCCACTAAGCCTGAATCAGTCTCCACCAGCACCACGTTCGTGCTCTGGTTGAAGAGAGGTTGCTTGTTGTTTGGCCGGCCCGCGGCATCGGTGGGAGTCTTGTAATAGCGGATGCGCGTGATTTTGGACTTCGGCAAGTACGCGGCGCGGGCCTGACTGGAAAGGGGAAGGGCGGCGGCGCCGCCCAGGCAAGCGTGGAGAAAAGCTCTACGGTTCATCACTTGCGCTCATCATACCAGAGGGGTTCCGGTGCTCCGTGAGAAGAAAAAGCAGTGAGGGGCTTGACAATTTAACTTTACTTATGTAATATGAATTTACGATAGCAAGATGAAATCAAAGGTCCCGTCCCCGCGCTCCTACCAAAGCCCGCTGCGCGAAGCGCATGCCGCTCAAACCCGCGAGCGTATCATCGCCGCCGCGCTCCACTACCTGGAGTCGCATGAATCCGATACGCTCTCGCTACGCCGGGTGGGCGACCTTGCCGGCGTCTCGGCCCCTACTGTGTATGCGCATTTTCCAACCCTTGATGCTCTCTACCTGGGAATCTTCGAGACGCTTCAGCCGCGCCTCGGGTTGGAGGTGGAGCGGCACCCATCGGGGTTGCAGGAATTGGGTGACCTTCCGGGGACGAATTTTCCAGCCTATGCCGAGCACTCGAGGGCGCTCAGCGCCCTGCTGCTCGCGCCCGGCTACCATCGCGCCCGCCGCAGCAGACGGGAGGAACGCCTTCAGCACTGGGTGGAGGGCATAGCGGCCGGCATGCCACAACTCCCCGCCGCGCAGCGGCGCCTAAAGGCTTTCGTCATAAACGCCTTCTGGACCCCCACGATGTGGCACTGGCTCACCGGGACATGCGGCCTGTCCACGGAGGAGGCGGTAGCCGCGGCATCCTGGGCCATCCGGAGTCTTGCCGCGGCTCTGAGAAACGAGGCCGCCGGACGGAGAGGGGGTTCATTGGCAGGGAAAAATCAGCCTGTTAAGAGAAGCAAGGAAGGAGCAAGGAAATGACAGCTACAGCAGAGGAGATCCGGATCGGCCAGGTGGTGATCCGGTTCCTGCTCGAGGGAAATGCGTCGGGCGGCTCTGTCGCGGTCTTCGAATTCGAAGTCCCCGCTGGGACGAAAGTGCCCGTCGCGCACAGCCATGACGCGTATGAGGAGACCATCTACGGGTTGGAAGGCCTACTCACCTGGACCGTGGACGGCCGGCAGATCACCATCGGACCAGGCGAAGTCCTCTGCATCCCCCGCGGGGCGGTGCACCGCTTCGATAACCTGCATGATGCCGGCGCGAAGATGCTTGGCATTGTTACTCCGGGTATTCTCGGGCCGGGCTACTTCCGCGAAGTCGCCGCGGTTGTCGATGCGGCCCACGGTGGGCCGCCCAATGCCGCGGCGATTGGCGCGGTGATGC
The DNA here is from genome assembly GCA_020847895.1 of Bryobacterales bacterium. Lineage (GTDB taxonomy): Bacteria > Acidobacteriota > Terriglobia > Bryobacterales > Bryobacteraceae > CADEFT01. The sequence continues at coordinate 9,514 of JADLBG010000737.1, read as the reverse complement.
GCCGGCACGGTCTCACGCCCGCGACGTGACGCAGGCTCAGGGGAGCCGGCAGATTCCGGCCGGATAGGCTCGAACATGTGCGACCACCGTTCCTAGGACCGGTGAGGTGAGCCTCCATTGCGGAGCGCCCAATCCGGGTGGGTACTGGAAATCGGGGGCGAGGGCGTCATCGTGGGCTGTGGCCGGAATCATCTTCACCAGGCGGTCGCCGCCCTGGAGGCTCCAACCGCTCCTGGCGGCCGCCTTGATTCACTCGATATCGAGGTTCGCCGGCCGCTGAAAGTGATGCTGGGCCGTCATAGAATAGCCTGCGACGTCGAACTCTGTGAGCAGCGGCAGACGGTCCAGGCGGACTATCCAGATCCCGCTGCTGAACCTCCCCGCGTGAAACCCGAGAATCTGTTCGAGCGACCGCAGATCCCGGCCCGCGACGAATTTCTCCTTTGTCACGTAGCCTCTGAATTCCTTCTTATCGCCGATGTTCATGCTGGCTTCTCCAGTCTGTTACGCGAGAACCAGGCTGGAGACGGATCGCCGGCAGATCAAGTGACCAGCCTTTCCAAAGGGAAAGGAGGCGTCAAAGCCCCAGGTTGTGCTCGAGTTCCGCCTCGACGCGAGGAAAGTCTCCAGGATTGCGCAGGACGTTGCCGATTCCGGTGTTGGCCTTCTCCTCCACCAGTTTCTCCGCCGCGTACAACGCGAGTATATAGGCCGCGCGCGCATTCTGCGTGCTCATGCGGGACCAGTTCTGCCCTAATTGGCTCAGCCTGGGCGCCTGATGCGTTTTGATCAAGGCTTCGATTGCCGCCCGGTATTGCGGCACGAGTGTCTGGCCGGAGTACTTCTGCGCCAGGCCTTCGTGCAGCCAGGCCGGCCACTGGCCGATCTCGTGCAGGCAGGCGTGGACCAGTTCGTGGGCGAACGTCCGCCGGGTTTCCGCGCTCACCTGCCGAGAATCGGAAATAGGCACATGGATGCGCCCGTCATACAATCCGCCGCTCCACTCGGCGGCTTGCGTCGCCTGGAAGTAACTCTCGCGGCTGGAAGCCACGGCGGTCACCTTCTCATTCGCCCGGCAGCCGAGTTGGAAGGAAATGCGGGTGTACTCGTCGTCCAACACCTGCAGCATGCTCTTTGCCAGGGGTTCCGGCACCGTGCCGCGTTCATACCGCAACACCACCCGGTTGCCCACCATGCGCTCCGACCCCTTGTCGGCTGTCTTTTCCCGCTCGGCGCGGCGGATCATTACTTCAATGCCGGGGTTCGGTTCGATGGCGATGGATTCCTTCCAGTGCAGCATGGCCTGTTCAAGGTTATCCATCCTGTAGAAGGCCATTCCGGCAACGGCATGCAAATAGGGATCCGCCGGGTAGCGCTGCAAGTCCTGTTCGAGTAGGCGGAGGGCTTCGGCCGGCTGGCTGGCTTCAATCAATCTCCAGGCCCTGGTAGCCGGATGGTCCCTTCCCGCCTTGGACACGGCAGTGGCCGCCGCCGTCACCCCTGGCGCTTTTCCCGCGCCGCCGATATCGCGGGCGCTCTTTCGCGCCTCTTCGAAGGCGCCGGATCCGTCCACGGCCTTCGAAGGCACATAGCCGGAAACCTGCTTTCCGCCCACATGGGCAACCACCTTGTAGCACGATCCGCCGCTGCCGGAGAGCGCGGACCGCACTTCCACCGGCTGCCCCGCGGGCAGACGCGCAATCTGCTCTTCCTCTGCATCACACCCACTGCGGAGCACCGATTCCGTATTCAACGTGGCTGCCGTGATGGCGAATAGAAGCCAGGTGGCGGGCATACCTTTGATCGTAAGGTGGCGCGATGCCGCATTCCCTCGGGGAAACGCCTTAGTTCTCCTGTTCGTGCTGCCCGAGCGGCGGGATTCTATACACTCGTTGCCATGCTCTATTTGCTCCAGCGCACCAATGGCGGCGGAGATTTGGCGGACGAGATCAGCAGCTTCATGGCGATGCCGGCCGCGGCCATCCTGGAGTAGCGCTCAATAGAGGATGCGCGTGCGGATGGTGCCAGCCACCTCATCGAGGCTGCGCTTGACCATCAAAGACTCGTTCCGTTCACCGGTGTCGATGTCGATGACCACATAGCCGATCTTCGGATTGGTTTGCAGATATTCGCCGGCGATGTTGATTTTGTGCTCGGAGAACACCGCGTTGATGGCCGAGAGCACGCCCGGTTGATTGCGATGGATGTGCAGCAGGCGGTGCATGGCCGGATGTTCCGGCAGGGAGACTTCAGGGAAGTTGACCGCGGAAAGCGTGGAGCCGTTGTTGCTGTACTTGATGAGCTTGCTTGCCACTTCGTATCCGATATTTTGTTGGGCTTCTTCCGTGCTGCCGCCCACATGCGGCGTCAGCAGGACGTTGTCCAAGCCCCGCAGCGGCGAGACGAACTCCTCGCCCTCGGTCTTCGGCTCAGAGGGGAAGACATCGATGGCTGCCCCGGCGATGTGGCCTGAGCGGAGCGCCTCCGCCAGAGCGTCGATATCGACCACGGTGCCGCGCGAGGCGTTGATGAGGAGCGAGCCCGGCTTCATGGCCGCAATCTGATCGCGGCCGATGAGTCCGTGCGTCCGCGGAGTTTCCGGAACGTGAAGCGTGACGGCGTCGGCAACATCGAGCAGGCCGTCGAGCGAGGGCACGGACCTGGCGTTGCCGAGGGCCAGTTTTGCCTCGATATCGTAATAGATCACCTGCATCCCGAGGGATTCCGCCAGCAGTCCGATCTGCGTGCCGATGTGGCCGTAGCCGACGATGCCAAGACACTTGCCGCGCACTTCGCGGGAGCCGGCGGCTGTCTTGATCCAACCGCCGCGGTGAGCAATCGCGTTGCGGCGCGGGATGCCGCGCATGAGCATGATGATCTCCGCCAGCATCAGTTCGGCGACGCTGCGTGTGTTGGAGAAGGGCGCGTTGAACACGGGAATGCCTCGCGCCTGCGCGGCGTCGAGATCCACCTGGTTGGTGCCGATGCAGAAGCATCCGGCTCCGGTTAGCTTCGGCGCGTTCTCGAAGATGCGCGCCGTGAGTTGCGTGGCGGATCGAATGCCGATGAAATAGGCGTCCTTCACCGATTCGAGAAGTCTTGCTTCCGGGAGCGATTTCTGATGGTACTCGATCTCGGTGTAGCCGTCGTCCCGAAAGGCTTTCACGGCGGTGGAATGCACGCCTTCGAGCAGAAGAATCTTGATCTTGCTTTTATCGAGGGATGTCTTGCTCATTCAGTTGCGGAAAAGTGTTTCTATCACCAGTTTCGCATGTGGTGTACGCTGTAGGGACAAAGGAGAGGTAATGAGAGGAACTGGAGTGCTATTGTGGGCGCTTGTCTCGTGTACAGCGCAGGCGCGGAATCCACTGGTGACGACGGCGACGCAGCGCTATTTCAACAGCGTGCGGAGGAATCTCGAGGCGAGCGCCGAGGCCATGCCGGCGGAGAAATATGGGTTCCGGCTGACCGAAGGACAGATGACGTTCGCCGAATGGCTCAACCATGCCACCCAGCGCAACTACAGCGACTGTGCGGTGATGAAAGGCGAAAGCGTGCCGGATGCGGAAAAGGAGGCGGCGAAGCTCAAGCACAAGGGCGAGGTGAGCAAGGCGCTGAAGGATTCCTTCGCCTATTGCGCCGAAGCGTTGCAGGGAATGGATGATCAGAAAGCGATCTCATCTCCGGCGATGAGCAACGCCCTGCTGCACGTGGTGGTTCACAACAACGAGATCTACGGAAACGTGGTGGGGTATCTTCGTGTCTGCGGATTTGTTCCCCCTTCCACCGCGGCGAGGCGCGGAATGAAGGGAAAGAAAGATTAGCCCGAGAGGAAGACAGTTGCGAATCCTGGTGGTTGAGGACGAGCGAAAGGTCGCAAATGCCTTACGGGAGGGATTGGAAGGCGAATCGTATTCCGTGACTGTCGCCCATACGGGAGAGGAAGGGTTCTTCCTGGCGAGCACGGAAGAGTTCGACATCGTCATTCTCGACATCATGCTGCCCGGCAGGAGCGGGACAGAGGTGCTATCGGCCATGCGAGGGCGAAACCTCCGCGTGCCCGTCCTGCTGCTGACTGCCAAGGATGCGGTGGAGGATCGCGTTGCCGGACTCGACGCCGGCGCAGACGACTACCTGGTGAAGCCCTTTGCCTTCCCCGAACTTTCGGCCCGGGTGCGTGCGCTGTTAAGGCGCGGCAAGCCGGATCCGGTTCTCAGCCTGAACATGGAAGACCTGCACATGGACCTGGTGGGCCGCAAGGCCACGCGCGGCGGCCAGAGCCTCGATCTGACGGCGAGGGAGTTCGAAGTGCTCGAGTATCTTCTCCGCCAGCAGGGGCGTGTTGTGTCGCGTGAGATGCTGGCGCGGGATGTCTGGAAGGAGACGGCGCGCCACACGCCGCTCGACAATGTGATTGATGTTCACATGGTGCGAATCCGGCGGAAGGTGGACGAGGGTTTTCCCAAGAAACTGGTGCACACGGTCCGCGGAGTGGGATTTCTGTTGAAGGCGGAATCGCATGAGACGGATCAGTCTTCATAACGTCCGTACGCGGCTGACGCTGTGGTACGTGGCGGTGCTTGCCGCCGTGCTGGTGATCTATGGCGGCATCACGTCGGCGGCGTTGCTGCTTCAACTCCGTGGTCAACTCGATCGCCTCGCCATCGAGGATCTCGAAACCGTGGAGGGGTTCCTCAGCTTTCGGCCCGATGGCGGAGTGTTTCTGCGCAGCGACTACCACGATCATCCTTATCCATCGGAGATGACGCAGCGGCTCATGGAGGTGTGGAGCGCCGACGGAATCCTGCTGTTTCGCAATGCGTTGCTGGGCGGCCGTGCTTTGGGCCGGCCGCCGCGACCCGAAGAGGGGGCCGGCGCCTACTCGCAGCGCTCCGTCAAACTGGCCGACGGCACGCCGGTCCGCCTGGTGAGTAGACGGCATTCCGTCGACGGCCGTCCCACGGTGATTCGGATCGGCTTCAGCGAGGCGCCGATGCGGCAGCGCTTCCATCAGGTGGTGATCGGGCTGCTCGCGGGCCTACCTCTGGCTCTCGGTCTGGCCGGTTTCGGCGGTTACTTTCTTGCCGGACGCGCGCTCAGCCCCATCGAGCGGATGGCGCGGCGAGCGCACGAAATCAATGCCGATCAATTGAGCGCCCGGCTGGATGTGGAGAATCCGCACGACGAACTCGGATTGCTGGCGCGGGCATTCAACGAGACGTTGTCGCGGCTGGAGCGCTCGTTCGATCAGTTGCGGCGGTTCACCTCAGACGCATCGCACGAACTCCGGACGCCGCTTACGGCCCTTCGCAGCGTGGGAGAGGTCGGTTTACGAAAACAGGGTCCGGCGGAGCACTATCGGGAAGTCATCGCCAGCATGCTCGAGGAATCCTCCCGCCTCACGCGGCTTGTGGATAGCCTGCTCACTATCTCCCGCGCGGATGCCGGCCAAATCCGGCTGGAAAGGGCAGCAATTCTTGTACTTCCGTTTGTGCGGGAAGTGGGTTCTTTCATCGAGGTTCTCGCGGAGGAAAAGCAACAGAGCCTGATGATGGAAGGGGACGAGACCGCGGTGGTGTTTGCCGACCGGCTGATTCTCAGGCAGGTGCTGGTCAACCTCCTTGACAACGCCATCAAGTATTCCCATGCCGGAGGGCGCGTGTCGGTGCGGGTGCGCACGGTGCAAGAGGCGGTTTCCATCGAGGTTCAGGACAGCGGGCCTGGCATTCCCGAGGCGCATCGCGACCGGGTGTTCGACCGCTTCCACCGGGTGGATGAATCACGTTCGCGGGAGGGCGGTGGAACAGGACTTGGGCTTGCGATTGCGAAATGGGGCGTCGAGGTCCACGGCGGGCGCCTGGAACTGGAATGCCCCACGGAGGGAGGATGCGTCTTCCGCGCGGTCCTGCCGGCTGGTGTGTCCGAGCGAGTGATGCCTCTCATTCCTGAACGAACATTCAGGGAATCTTCAGGCAATCTTCAGTCACCGCGGAGCCAGTGAACCCGTATAACGGTATAGAGGCAATCTGGGAGCGTGAGGCAACTTCTACCTCCGGGCGCAAGAAAACAATCGATATGCGCGAGCCGCCGGGACTTTCTCTCGAGAATCGCCGGCGCCGCCGGACTGGCGCTCGCGGGGTGTCATTCCGGCGCGCGCTCGTCAGAAGTTTCCGGCAAAGCAGAAGCCATCGCCGGACGGGCGGATGTAACCTTGCGCATCGGTCCGGTTCTGGTGGATATCGCGAAGGACCACACCATCAGCACCGTAGGATACAACGGCGCGGTTCCCGCCCCGCTCATCCGGCTCAAAGAGGGCGTGCCCGTCACGGTGGATCTGTTCAATGACACAGATATGGCGGAACTCGTTCACTGGCACGGGCAGATCATCCCCGCGGAGGTAGACGGCGCGGCGGAAGAGAAGAGCCTCGAGGCGCCTGCCCACGGCCACTTGCGGTACCGCTTCACGCCTCAGCCCTCCGGAACGCGGTTTGTCCATACGCATGTGATGCCCATGTCCGACCTCAGTAAAGGGACGTATACCGGGCAGTTCGGCTTTGTTTACATCGAGCCGAAGAGCGACGCCGGGCGCTACGACCAGGAAGTCTTCCTGGCCACCCACGAATGGGAACCGTTCTATACGGCGGAGGAGATGGAGGAAGAGGAAGGCGGCGAAAAGGCCGAACAGGAACAGCAGAAGAAGGACGAAAAGCCGAACGGTTTGGAGATTGGATATCAACGATTCACGATTAACGGCAAGTGCCTTGGCCACGGCGAACCGGTTCGAGTGAAAGAAGGCCAGCGGGTGCTCTTCCATATTCTCAACGCGAGCGCCACGGAGAACATAAAACTGGCGCTGGCCGGCCATCGCTTCGAAGTGGTGGCGCTTGACGGCAACCCCGTGCCGCGTCCGCAAACCGTTGACCTGCTCGAACTGGGAACCGCGGAGCGCATTGACGCCGTGGTGGAGATGAGGAATCCGGGAGTCTGGATTCTGGGAACGCCGCGCGACGACGACCGCAGGGACGGGTTGGGCATCGTAGTGGAATATGCGAACAAGGGCGGAGCGCCCCGGTGGATTCCGCCGCCGAAGAGACCATGGGATTATGCGAGCTTTGGCGCCGGCGGGAGTGTTCCGCACCCGGACGAGGTCATCCCGCTCGTGTTCGGCAAGATCAATGGCGGCACGGGCGGCTTCAACCGTTGGACCATCAACGGCAAAGGGTACGACGAAAAAGACGAACCCCGAAAGCTGAGCAAAGGCAAGCGCTACCGTCTCGTCTTCGACAACCGGACAGACGACGCGCATCCGGTGCATCTGCACCGGAACAGCTTTGAACTTACGAATGTTTACGGAAAGCCGGTTGCGGGGGTGCTGAAGGATGTTGTGCTGGTGAAGGGGTTCCGGAAGATTGAGGCGGACTTTATCCCGTCAATGGACGGGCTGACGCTGTTTCATTGTCATCAACAGCTCCACATGGACTACGGGTTCAAGACGCTGTTCGACGTCGTCTGACCCGGCGCGGTTGACAACGGGCTTCCGACGTTCCTATACTGGCGTTTCGTAATCGAATGAAGTTAACGAAATTAGATTATGACACCGCTGTCGATCGTGATCTTTATTCGGGGCTGATTCGGCTGCACATCCTGCATCACGCCGTGGAAGAGCCTATCTTCGGACTGGGCATGGTGGAGGAACTGGCCCGGCACGGTTATCGCATCAGTCCGGGCACGCTGTACCCCTTGCTGCACGGTCTCGAGAAGAAAGGCTATCTGAAGTCGAAGGAGATCAGAGACGGCAAGTCGCTGCGCAGGGTGTACCGCGCAACTGCTCTCGGCCGGAAAGCTTTGATTGCGGCCAAGGGGAAAGTACGGGAACTGATCGGGGAACTGATGGAAGGAAAATCGCGGTCGTGACGAACCGGTGGACGAACGGATGCAGAGCGGCAAGCAGAGTTGCGGCCGTGATACTTGCGGCTGGCGCCGGGATGAGGGCGCAGGCGCCCGGTCCTTCCGCCGGTCTTACGCTCGGGCAGGCGGTGGAGGCGGCTTTACGGAACTACCCATCCGTTCGCGTCTCGCAGGAGCAGATCAACGCCGCCGCGGCCGGCATTCAACTTGCCCGCACAGCCTACCTTCCGCGCGTGGATGCGCTGGCGCAGGTCAATCGTGCGACACGCAACAACGTCTTCGGCCTGCTGCTGCCACAGCGCGTGATTCCCTCCATCTCCGGCCCTGTGCTGGGGACAAACAACTTCGGAACCACCTGGGGAACCGCGATCGGAGCGCTCGTTTCATGGGAGCCGTTTGATTTCGGAGCCCGGAAAGCCGGGGTCGATGCGGCCACGGCGTCGCGGGCGCGGTCAGAGGCCACCCTCAAACGAACGCAGTACGACGTGGCGGTGGCCGCCGCGGATTCCTATGTCACGCTGGTGGCCGCACAGGAAACAGTGCGGGCCGCGCAGGCGGGCGTGGAGAGAGCCCAGGTCATATCGAGGACGATCGATGCTCTGGTGAATTCGCAGTTGCGCCCCGGCGCGGATGCTTCGCGCGCGGCAGCGGAACTGGCGGCGGCGCAGACGCAACTCATTCAGGCCCGGCAGGCGGTGGAAGTGGCGCGCGCCAACCTGTCGCGATTTGTAGGACAGGACCCTGCCAGGATCGCGGTATCGGCGCCGCGTCTGCTGGAGTTGCCTCCGGTGCAGCAGGCCGCGCCGCTCGACCCATCGGCAAACCCCGCCTCACTCGAACAGAACGCCGTGGTCGAACAGTTGCGCGCGCAATTGCGTATCCTCGAACGGTCATACTTTCCACGGTTCTACTTACAGGCGTCGGCCTACGCGCGCGGTACCGGTGCGGAGGTCGACGGAAAAATCCTGGGTGGCGCGAACGGGCTTGCTCCCAACTTTCAAAATTACGCGCTTGGTTTTACCGTGGAGTTCCCGGTGATGGATATCGCCTCCATCCGGGCGAGGAAAGCGGAGCAGTCTTCGAACATTCGCGCGGAGGCGGCGCGCTACCAACAGATCGCTGTCGACTTGAAGGCGCAGTGGAACGCCGCGGTAGCAACGCTCCAGGGGGCCCGAAACGTTGCCGAGAACACGCCGGCCGAAGTCAAGGCGGCGCGCGCGGCTACCAGCCAGGCCACGGCGCGCTACCAATCCGGTCTGGGCAATGTGGATGAGGTGGCCGAAGCGCAGCGGCTGTTGACGCAGGCCGAGATCGACGATGCCTTAGCCCGGCTCGGTGTATGGCGGGCCTTGCTTGCCGTAGCCACCGCCGCGGGCGACATACAGCCGTTTGTTGTGGAAGCAAGCCGGTGACTCTCGGGGGAAATGAATCATGCGTATCGTTCTAGCTGCTCTCAGCCGCCCCATCACGGTGGTGGTTGCCCTCGTCTCCATCGTCTTGCTTGCTTTTCTTGCGGTGCAGCGGATGCCGGTGGACATCTTCCCCAAGGTTGGCGAGCCTGCCATTTATGTGGCCCAGCCTTACGGAGGCATGGACCCGGCTCAGA
>JADLBG010000736.1 GCA_020847895.1 Bryobacterales bacterium | reverse complement strand
TCTCCGTTCACGATGCGCGAAACCTGGTCCGCTACGCTCACATGAAACCGGAACGGGACTATCTGCAATTTGATCCGGCGCTGTCTTATGGGGTGGTGGAGTACCTGCGAATTCTGGATATGCTGCGTGAGAATGGCTGGTCTTCACGGAGGTGCATCCCGCATGGGGGGCACCAGATGGCGCTGCACGTGGCGGCGGGATTAGGATTACACGGAAACGAATCGTACCCTGGGGTGTTCCAGCCATTCGGTGGATTTGCAGACGGAGTTCCCGTTCGCGACGGCAAAGTGAAGCTGCCCGGGGCGCCGGGAATCGGGGTTGAGTTGAAACAGAATCTGTGGGAAGTGTTCCGGGAATTGTAGGCTTCAGGCATTCGGCTCCCGCGCCGGCATGATTTCGGCGGGAACCCGCCCGCTTCAAGGCTGGAGTTCATGAATAGCATTGGTGGTTGAGACAATAAGTGACACGACGGTTACTTCGCCGTAAGGAGAACGTATGCAATTGCCATCCACCTGGAAACCTGTTCTTACTCCGCTGGTTCTGATTCTGGTTCTGATCGCCGGATGGACTCTTGGAGCATGGGACCGCATCACTGGCGTCATTGCCGTGGATAAGCGGGTGGAGAGGATTCTGAATCAAACCTTGTTTGAAGTGGGTAAGACGCCGTTTTCCATCGCATCGCTGTGCAAGACCGTAATCTTCCTGCTGCTGCTGGTCCTGGCGGCGAGGCTGGGACGCCAGTTCCTGCGCCGCGAGGTTCTCAACCGTCTGCCCATTGAGGCCAGCCAGAAGTTCGTGCTGGAAAGCATCGCCGGCTACCTGATCATCATTTTCGGGCTCATCGTCGGGTTGCAGTCGGCCGGCATTAATTTGAGCACGTTGACCGTCCTGGGCGGGGCGCTCGGTATCGGCATCGGCTTCGGGTTGCAAAACACCGCCAACAATCTGATCTCCGGTGTCATTCTTCTGTTTGAGCAGCCGATCAAGGTGTCCGACCGCGTAGAGGTCGGATCGTTGAACGGAGAAGTGGTTCGGATAGGGGTCAGGAGCACATGGGTCCGGACCAACGACAACATTGTCGTGCTTGTTCCGAATTCGGAGTTCGTCTCCTCGAAGGTGACAAACTGGACGGCGAACGACCGCAAAGTCCGCTTCTCGACGCCGGTCGGGGTATCCTACTCGAGTGATCCGGCCGAGGTGCGAGACATTCTGCTGAAAGTAGCGTCCGGCAACCCGGATGTATTGCCCAATCCGGCACCGGACGTGATTTTCAAGGGGTTCGGAGACAACTCCCTCGATTTCGAACTGCGGGTCTGGACGAGCAACAAGGTGGACGCGGAACTGATCCTGAAGAGCGATCTCAACTTCGCGATCCTTGACGCGTTCCGCGCGCACAACATCGAGATACCGTTTCCGCAGCGGGACGTGCGCGTGCGTTCGATCGATGCGCCATTGCCCTTCCTGGGCAGTTAGTCAGAAGCTGAGCCGCAGCGCGAAGCGGAAGTTTCTTTCGTCCGCCACCGCGCTGGTAATCGACATGAAGTTTCCAAGATTGGAGATGCTGCCGTCCTGATTGAGCCGCATGTTCGACACGTTCGTGGAGGGGTTGTTGAAGTGCGGCGTGTTTGTGATGTTGAAGGCTTCGGCGCGGAATTGAAGCTTAAAGCGCTCCGTCAATGGGAACGTGCGGAAGACAGAGAAATCGCTATTCACAACGCCCGGTCCGCGGAGTATATTGCGGCCGCTTGAACCGTAGCGAACGTCGGTGATGGCGCGGAACGCAAGCGGATCGAAGAAGGGGACGTTGCGGCCGATTCCGCCGAGTTTCTCCACGACGGGCTTCACCTGATCGGCAGTTTGTGAGTTGCCGGGCGCATTGAGTGATGAGCCATCAGCGCCGACAGTGAATGGGGTGCCGGAATAGGCGCTGAAAGTGCCGTTGATCTGCCAGTCGCGCACGACCCAGGAGGCCGGCCCGCCGGCGTTGGCGAACTTTTTGCCAGGTCCGAAGGGAAGGTCAGCGACCCATCCGAACTGGAGGATATGGGTGCGGTCGTAACCCGTAAGGGCGCGGTTGCGGGCAATAACGTTGTCGGAGTTCCAGGTCAATCCCGCCCATCCGTCCTCGTCGGTGGAACTGATGGCTTTTGAGAAGGTGTAGGCGCCGCGTACGAGGAGGCCTCCGCGGAAACGGCGGTTGAGCGAGGTCTGAAAGGAGTGGTAGTTGGCGTTGAGGAAGCCGTCCCACATCGATGTAGCAGCGGTGCGGCCGTAGAGACCGTAGAGCGGGCGGCCCGTATTTCCCTTTCCAGGTAGAGCGGCGTTGATATCCCGGTCCGCCAGGGCATGTACGGTGGCGGTGCCGACGTAGCCGATGCTGGCTGTCATGTCTCCCGGAAGCCGGTGCTCGATGATGAAGTTCCAGGATTGAATGTAGCCGCGGTGAATTGTCCCACCCCACGGGCTGCGGTCATCGACAGTGGGAGGAAGATCGACGATGCCGGTATTGAGATCCGGACCGGTGAAGAACGGAATACCCTGCTCGATGGGGCGGAAGGGGATGTAGGAGTTGGGGCCCACGAAATTCTGGGAAATGGTGGCGGGGTAGGGACCCCGCAGAGGCCGTGAGAAGGGGAGCGGATCGTAGGTAATTCCGTACCCGCTGCGAATGACGGTGGCGTCTTTGAGACGGTAGGCAAAACCGATGCGAGGCGCGAAGAGGCGTTTGCTCACGTCAATGCCGGCGTTCATCGGCGTGTTGCCGCGTCCTCCGATGAGGACCTTGTTGGTGGCGGGATCGTAGCGTTCCAGACCGCGATCGGCGCGAGTCATCAGCGGGTAGTATTCGTAACGGAGACCCAAAGAGAGCGTAAGTTGCGGGGTTACCTGCCACCGGTCACGGGCATACCATCCAAGTTGCCACTCACGGCCCGTCATTGTCAGATACTGGAGACTCTTGCCCATCGTGGTCGGCAAACCAAGGAGATAGGTCGCGTAGCTATTGAATTGATTGGGCGCCGTGCCGCCGGGGAGAGTGGTAACGGCGCCGCCGAAGGTGAACACGCCGCGCGGATTGTTGAGTTCGGGCTGCCAGTGGTTCAACTGGTGGCGGACCAGGTCGAAGCCGAACCGAAGTTCGTGTTTGCCCGTGGAATAGCTGGCGTTGTGGCTGGTGGTGTAACTCTGATCAGCGTAGAAATTGGGGCGGGGGCTATCGCTGTTGCCGAATGTGGAGTATCCGGAGAGGCTGAATGCGGGCATGCCGCTCTGGCGGATGTCGGGGCCATTGGTGCCTGGGATGCCCAGCGTTTCGAGCCCGAAATTCGTGCCGTAGTCAGGGCTGATGCCCTGCTGAGTCATGCGGGTAAACCCAATGGTGCCGTCGACGACAAACCGCGGGGAGAAGACCCAGGTGTGGCCGATGGTGGCAATCTGGGTACGGGTGTGGCCGTTGCCGGGAGCGCCGCAGGCGCCGAGGGCGTCGCCGCCGCCGGTTTTGAGGGCGAACGGGCAGGTGACGTTGCCATTCATGGTGCTGTACTTCACAAACAGCGCGTGCTTGTCCGTGCGGTTCCAGTTCACCTTGCCGTCAAAGTTGTCGCGGTTGAAGACCAGCGTGCCGGAATTGAAGAAATTGGCGGTGGCGCCGGACTGGTTCGGCAGGGGGACGAACTCCTGCATCTTACGGGTGATGGCGCTCTGGCGGCTGAGAGGGATGGTGGCGCTCGGGAAGGGCGTGCGGCCGGCGCCCGTGGCTGTGTTGCCCGTACTGGGGTCATATATTGCGGTGCCGAAAGCGCCGAAGTTGCCCTGGCGCTGGTCCGCGGTAGCGACGGTATAGAAACCGGAGGCCTCGGCACGTTCTCTCATGCCCTCCCAGCCTCCGAAGAAGAAAAGTTTGTTTTTCTTGATTGGGCCTCCCAAGGTGAAGCCATCGATGTTGCGGGTGCTGCGGGGGAGGTCTCCGACGAAGAAGAAGTTCTTCGCCTTGAGGTGGTTGTTCGTATGAAACGCGAATGCCGATCCGTGGAGTTCGTTCGTGCCGGACTTGGTCACCACGGTGACGGCGGCGCCGCCCGCCATACCCTGTTCGGCGTCGAAATTGTTGGTGGCGACGCTGACGGTTTCCACCGTCTCCGCGGGCGCGACGTAGGCGGTGTGATGCGGCAGCCAAAGATAGAGGTTGACGGCGCCGTCCAGACGGGTAATGTTGTTGTTGCGGTTCGTGCCGTTGATGTTGGTGGAAAGGGCGCGCGCCGGCGCGCCGAGCAGGCTGTTCTGTTGCACACCGGGAGTAGCGCCGGGAACGAGGTTGATGAGGCTCTGATAGTTGCGATAGTTGGCCAGCGGGAGGTCGGTGACCTCCTTCGTGTTCAGTTCCACGTGAACATCGGCCTTGTCGCTTTGGAGGAGTGCCGCGCTGGCTCCGACGGTGATCTGCTCCGTGGTGGCGCCAAGTTCCAGTTTCACGTTGATGCGGGTCACTTCGTTGATGCTGGCGACGACGCCCGTGGATGTGAAGGGGCGAAACCCGGCCGCCGTCACTTTGAGTTCATAAACACCGGCAAGGACGTTCGCAAAGGAATAGAGACCTGAATCGTTGGTGACGGTCTCACGAGTCTGGCCGGTGGTTTGGCTGTGGATCGTGACCGCGGCGCCCTGAATGACGGCTCCCGTCTGGTCTTCCACGGCGCCGATGATGGAACCGTACAGCACCTGAGCGCGAACCGGAAGAACGGAAAACAGCATGACGGCAAGGAAAGCTAACGCACGGGCAAGCGAACGAGTAGCGCCCGGCGAGCAAGGATATCGCATTCGAGACACCTCCTGAAACTCTATCTGCGGCATTATACGGTGGACTGGGCATCAAAAACAACGAATTTGTGATAACCAGAGGACGATATCCGCTGGCCCGCAACGTTAGGTTGTGGCTTACACTCAACTTGTGTGAGGATCAAGGAGTCCATGGCACGGGCCGCGAGGGGAACACGCGGATGGAGGGGAGTTTTCCTGGCTATCGCCGGCGTGGCGTTCCTCCGCGGCATGCAACCGGACCCGGCGGCGCTAGTCCCTCTCTTCCGGCAGGCGCTGGAGGAGCGGACAAAGCAGTACGGAGCGGACAACCTGAGGGTAGCGCGGGCGGCGCGGGATCTTGGGCTGCTGCTTCGATCGTTGCGGAGAAATGCGGAAGCAGAACCACTGCTGCGGCAGGCCCTGGCCATCGATAAGCGGGTGCTGGGAGAAAAGGACCGGCAGGTGGGGATAGACATCGAGAACCTCGCCTCGGTGGCCGCGGACCCCGCCCAGGCTTTATCTCTGATCGAACAAGCGGCACACCATCCGGACGCGGAGATTGCCGCGCGCAATCTGGCGAGGCTTGCGGAACACGCTCCACCGGAGCAGGCCGCCGGGCTGTACCGTCAGGCGCTCGAGAAAGAGGAGCAGGCATCGGGCAAGGAAGGCGAGCGGGTGGCGGTGCGATTGAACGATCTGGCCTTGGCGCTACCTCCGAAACAGGCCGAGCCATTGCTGCGGCGCGCTCTGCAAATCCAGATCAGGAAACTGGGGCCGAAACATCCGGAGACAGCCACCACGCAGAACAATCTGGCGAACGTTCTGCTTGCGATGGGACAGGTGGCGCAGGCTGAACCGCTGCTGCGGCAAGCGCTGGGAACTCTCGAGAGCGCGTTAGGGCGGAATCATTCGCGGGTTGCGGCCGCCAGCAGCAATCTTGGCGATGTGCTGCGCGCGAAAGGCGATCTCGCCGGGGCGAAACGGCTGTATGAGCGTACGCTGGCAATCGATGAGACGGTCTATGGGAAGAACCATCCCGAAGTTGCGGCGGACTTGCGGAACCTGGCTGGATTGCTCGAGGAGATGGGGCGAGGCGCCGAGGGGGGCAAACTGCTGGAACGCGCGGAGCGGATTGGCCGGTAGATAGCGCGGATGGGAAGCAGCAGTCTGGCCCGCTGCGAGGCGGGCCAGTGCGAAGGAATCTCAACGTTTCGAGGTTACCAGATGATCCTCCCTGTGTACTGAATCTGACGGCCGAAGACTCCGGCGCGCTGTGCCGTGATCTGGCCGAACAGCGGGGAGGTTACCGATAGATTCGGGTCCGCCCCGGTGAACGAATTGAGCGTGTTGTAAGCTTCCACGCGCAATTCGAACTTGAACCGCTCGCGGATGGGAAATTCCTTGGCGATCGTCGCGTCGAAATTCACGAAACGCGGCGCTTTCACATCGGAGTATTGAAGCGGATTCGTTCTGCGGGTGAAGGGAGGCAGAATCTTGAACTTCGAGGTGTCGAACCATTTGGCGCTGGTGGGATTGGAGATGCCAGGGTCGCCGTCGACCAGCATGCCGCCGAAGCGCAGATAAGCCCCGGAGTTGTAGGTGAACAAGCCGCTGGTGCTCCATCCGCCAAGAATGGCGTCCACCACCGGATGCGCGGCCGTCATGAACTTTCGGCCCTTGCCGAAGGGCAGTTCGACGATAGCGGCGCCGGTGAGGCGATGCCGGGAGTTACTGGCCGGCTGCCAGGTAGGCGAATTCGTGTAGGAATCCACGTTGTCGTAGAATTCCTGGTTGCGCGACTGGTTGTAGTTATAACCGGCGATGAAGTTGAATCCGCTGGCGAAGGGGCGTTGGAACTGCATCTGGAGTGATTTGTAGCGGTTTCCAAAGCCGCCGCGGAGAGTTTCGGTGAGTGAACCGTACTGCGGATAGGGGCGGAGCAACTCGGAAACGGCAATGTTCTTTTGGGTGCGCAATTGCCCGGGGAACTTATCCGCGGGCAGAATGTTATAGAAGGGGTTCGGAACGGACTGGTTCACTTTGTTGCCCACGGCGAAGCCGATGCGGGGGTCGACGGCGTTCAGGTCGAAGGTATACGGAGCGTCACGGCCCACATTCATGAAGAACGTGATGTCGGCCAGGACCTTGGCGGGCAACTGCCGTTGGAGGCTGACATTGAAGCGGTCGTTAACGGCAGGGTTGAAATTCTGCTGGTACCAGGTAGTGGGGCCGCCGAGATTGGTGTAACGGCCGAGGGTCTTTCCCACCACGCCGACCAGGCCGCCGGGGTACGGATTGGAGAAGGATTGCTGAGGCACGCCCAGCAAGGGAGCGATGGCCGTCGTCGTGGCGTCGAAGCCGGGATAGGGCACGCTGCCAAGGATGTTGAGGCCGTCCGTAAGGGTGGCAGGCACGATGTAACGGGCCCAGCCGGCACGGAGAGCGCTTTGATTGTCGATGCGCCACGCCAGACCCAAACGGGGCAGGAACAGCTTCTTGGGAGGATTCCAGGAACCGCGGTTGCTCGAATCAGTAAAGACCCATGACCCGTTGTAAATGGGGGCGGCGGTACGGAGAGCGAGCGCGTCCGCGGGCAGTTGCGGCGCATTGGCCCCCTGGAACTCGGAAATAGGATTGGTCAGGTCAAGATAGCGCGAGAGCCTGTCGGTGACGTCGCGCATGGGAGTGTAGAACTCATAGCGGAGGCCGAGGTTCAGGGTGAGCTTTTGCGTCAGCTTGAAATCATCCTGCGCAAACAGGCTGAAATAGTCGACAACCGGCCTCTGAATGGGAATGGAATTGATGTTGGAGTTGTTGTCAAGAGCCCCGATCATCATGGTGGCCCATCCGTCTCCGCTCAGCTTCGTGTTGGGACTGAGATAGGTATTGGCCGTCAGATCCGGATTGAAGGTGAAGCTCATGGGTCTGGGCCGGGCGGCGATAACGCGATCCTTGCGATATTCGCCGCCGAACTTCAGATAGTGACGGCCGGCGCTCCTGGAGACCTTCGATTCAACATTAAAGGAATTTGGCTCCTGATACCAGTAATTGGCCTTGCCGAGAGTGGTCGCGGTGCCTTGATTGACGGTGATGCCGGGATAATAGATGTCCGGGAGATCGGCCAGATAGGGGGTATACCAGGAATTGCCGCCCCAGAACCGGCCGAGATCGGAAGGTTTCAGCGTAGCCGAGGGGAGACCGAAGGAGTCGACGATCGAGTTATACGCTCCGCGGACGTTCCACACGGTGGAAGCGTTCAGAGTGTAGACGGCATCGCCGGAAAACGTGAGAGCGTGCCGCTTGGAGCCATCCACCGGCTGGGCGGGCGATCCGTTTGTAAAGTCGTCCTGCGCGGTGAAGGTGCGGTATTGGTTATAACGCCCGAAGATTTTGAGTTTGTCGCTGACATTGTAGTCAACGCGGTCAGAAAGGTTCCAATAGCGGTAGCGGTTGGCGTAGCCGGCGACGAAGTTATTGACATGGGTCGGGCCATCGCCCGGACGATTCGGTTTCCAGAGGTCGCCGAGGATGACTTTAGCGGTGGGATCGATCCGGCTTGCGGGGATCACGTTACCGGCGAACGGTTGGCGGCTGACGTTGTTGCCTTCGGTCTTGGTGGTGTAAGGATCGTAGACAGTGCGCAAAGCGCCGGCGGTGTTGAGGGATTGAGAGAAATCGCCGCCGCGTTCGAGGTCCGTGGGCAGGGTGTTGAAGGAACTGCGAGGCTCAATCTCGCGCCAGCCTTCATAGGCAAAGAAGTTGAAGAGCTTGTTCTTCCTGATGGGATTACCGGAGGTGACGCCCCACACGTTCTGCCGCACCAGATTCCTGGTTTGCGTTACACGATCGATCAGGGCGTTGAGGACCGGGTTGCGGCCGATGTAATAAGCGGTTCCGTGGAATTCGTTAGTGCCGGATTTCATCTGGAGACTGAGAATGCCGCCGGCGCTGTGGCCGAACTCGGCATCGACGGCATTCTGCTGCAGGTTCACTTCCTGAACCGCGTCCATGGGAGGCGTATAGCTGGACTTCTGCGCGGTCATCGATGGTGAGCCATCGAGGATGATATCGTTCTTGATGTTGGTGTTGCCCCCGACGTCAAACTGCGCGGCGGCCCAATTGTGAAACGGGCTTTGCTCAGTGGTGGATCGCGTAACCGTGGCGGGATTTAACGACACCAGGAGGAACGGGTTGCGGTTGAGGATGGGCAGGGTATTCGTCATCTTGGTGTCGAGGGTCATGGCCATCGACGTTGTATTGAAGTTTACGGCGACCGGTGTCGCCTCGACTGTCACGACGTCGCGCGTATTGCCGAGTTCGATGGTGGCGTTGACGGTGACGTCGCCCCTGGCCTGAACCAGAACACCCTTCTGAACGAACTCACGGAAACCCGTCATTTCGACGGACACGGTGTAGGTCCCAGGCAGGACGAAATCGAAGAGATACTGACCGGACTGACTGGTGGTTTGTTGAGCACGAACACTCGTATTATCGTTGGTAAGAGTGACATTTGCGCCGGCGACGACGGCGCCGGAAGGATCTTTCACAAGGCCCTGAACGCGGGCCCGGGTATCCTGAGCAAAGGCGGGAACAGCGAGTACGATCAAGAGGAGGACACTTATCATATTTCGTTAACCTCTAAAAAGATTTAGGGGTCATAATATCGCGGCAAGTGGAGCGCGTCAACACAGGAACCCCGCCCCTGTACCGGATGCCGGTGTCAGCGGATGGGACGCAGCGGCTTTGCCGCGGCGTAGACGCCTATCCAGTGGTTTGCAAAATGGAGGAGGGGGGACGGAGCGACGGCAGGCATGTGGCAACTCACGCAAGAGCCTCGAACCTGGGTCTTGTGTTTGGGCTTGTTGTGGCATTGGGAGCAGATTGCATCGTAGCCGGAGGCTACCCGGCTTAGGGGCTGATGCGGGGGGTGGCAGGTAAGGCAGGAGAGTCTGCCGCGGCTCTTGCGGAAACAGGCGCTCTCGGCGAGATAGAGAGGCTGATGACGGGTGTTCCAGGGATTGGCCCAATCGGTGTCGTCGCCGGCGGCGGCGGGCTTACGGTGGCAGGCGCCACAAGACTCGTTCACTTGGGCCGCGGTCATTTTTTTCGGATTTCGCATGGGAAACCCGCGGGCGACATGGTCCTTGCCTGGCCCGTGGCAGACCTCGCATTGCACACCGGGTTCGAAGGGTCTGATTCTGTCGCCCGGACCAAGCTGTAAAGGTCCGGTGGAATGGCATTGGAAGCAACGGAAGATGGCAATATTCGGATCAAACGTGCGGTATTGCTCGCCTTGAGAGGAGCGGTGGCCTGGGGTCGGAGCCATGGAATGCGTGGATGCATACCAACTCAGTCCGTGTTCGAGATAGGTATCTTCGTCAATGCGGCTGACAAAGGTGATCGCCTGCAAACCAGCGCCGAACGCCCAGTCTCCAGGCTGAGGAGGCACTGAGACGGCAAGAGCCCTGGCATGTCCGCTCCCGGCATGGCCGGCGTACTCAGCGGGATGACAGGACCGGCACGTATCACTAGACACAAACTGGCCCGCTGCGAGGCGGGCCAGTGCGAAGAGGAGCAGGAATCTCAACGTTTGCAGGTTACCAGATGATCCTCCCGGTGTACTGAATCTGACGGCCGAAGATTCCGGCGCGCTGGGATGTGATCTGGCCGAACAGCGGGGAAGTAACGGATAGATTCGGGTCCGCCCCGGTGAAGGCATTGAGCACGTTGTACGCTTCCATGCGCAGTTCGAACTTGAGCCGCTCGCGGATGGGGAATTCCTTGGCGAGCGTCGCGTCGAAATTCACAAAGCGCGGCCCTTTCACGTCGGAATATTGAAGCGGATTCGTTCTGCGGGTGAAGGGAGGCAGAATCTTGAACTTCGAAGTGTCAAACCACTTGGCGCTGGTGGGGTTGGAGATTCCGGGATCGCCGTCGACCAGCATGCCGCCGAAGCGCATGTAGGCTCCGGAGTTGTAGGTGAACAGTCCGCTGGTGCTCCACCCGCCGAGAATGGCGTCCACCACGGGATGCGCGGCCGTCATGAACTTTCGGCCCTTGCCGAAGGGCAGTTCGACGATAGCGGCGCCGGTGAGGCGATGCCGGGAGTTGCTGGCGGGTTGCCAGGTAGGCGAGTTCGTGTAAGAATCCACGTTGTCGTAGAACTCTTGATTGCGCGACTGGTTGTAGTTGTAGCCGGCGATGAAGTTGAACCCGCTGGCGAAGGGCCGTTGGAACTGCATCTGGAGGGACTTATAGCGGTTTCCAAAGCCGCCGCGGAGCGTCTCGTTGAGTGAGCCGTACTGCGGGTAGAGCCGGAGTAATTCCGAGACGGCAATGTTTTTTTGCGTACGCAACTGGCCGGGGAACTTATCCGCGGGCAGAATGTTGTAGAACGGATTCGGCACGGACTGGCTCACCTTGTTGCCGACCGCAAAACCGATGCGCGGGTCAATGGCGTTGAGGTCGTAGGTATAAGGAGCATCCCGGCCCACATTCATGAAGAACGTGATGTCGGCCAGGACCTTGGCGGGCAATTGCCGCTGAAGGCTGACATTGAAGCGGTCGTTGACGGCCGGGTTGAAATTCTGCTGATACCATGTGGTCGGTCCGCCAAGGTTCGTATAGCGTCCCAGACTCTTACCCGAGACGGGTACAAGTCCGCCGGGGAATGGATTGGAGAGGAACTGCTGGGGGATACCCAGCAAGGGGGCGATGGCCGTTGTGGTGGCATCGAAGCCGGGATAGGGCACGCTGCCAAGGATATTGAGACCGTCGGTGAGCGAGGCGGGCACGATGTAACGGGCCCAACCGGCACGGAGGGCGCTCTGATTGTCGATACGCCACGCCAGACCCAAACGGGGCAGGAACAACTTCTTGGGAGGATTCCAGGAGCCGCGATTGCTGGAATCCGCAAAGACCCACGCCCCGTTGTAAATGGGGGAGGCAGTGCGTAGAGCGAGCGTCTCCGCGGGCATTTGCGGCACATTGGCCCCCTGGAACTCGGAAATGGGGTTGGTCAGGTCGAGGTAGCGGGAGATTCGGTCCGTGGCGTCCCGCATGGGGGTGTAGAACTCATAGCGGAGCCCCAGGTTCAAGGTGAGCCTTTGCGTCAGTTTGAAATCATCCTGCACAAACAGACTGAAATAGTCGACAATCGGTCTCTGGACGGGAATCGAACTGATGCTGGTGTTGTTGTCCAGCGCGCCGATCATCATGGTGGCCCATCCGTCTCCGCTCAACTTCGTGTTGGGACTGAGGTAGGTATTGGCCGTCAAGTCGGGATTGAAGGTAAAGGTCATGGGCCTCGGGCGGGAAGCGTTGACACGGTCCTTGCGGTATTCACCGCCGACCTTGAGGTAATGACGGCCGACATTCTTGGAGATCTTTGATTCGATGTTGAAAGAATTCGGCTGCTGGTACCAGTAGCCGGTTTTCCCGAGGGTGGTCGTACTTCCCTGGTTGACGGTAACGCCGGGGTAGTAGATGTCGGGAAGATCGGCCAGATAGGGGGTATACCAGCTATTGTTGCCCCAGAACCGGCCGAGATCGGAAGGTTTCAGCGTGGCTGCGGGCAGGCCGAAGGAGTCAACGATGGAGTTGTAGGCTCCCCGGATGTTCCATACGGTGGAGGCGTTGAGTGTGTAGACCGCGTCGCCCGAGAAAGTAAGCGCGTGACGCTTGGAGCCGTCCACGGGTTGGGCGGGCGAGCCGCTGGTAAAGTCGTCCTGCGCGGTGAAGGTGCGGAACTGATTGTAGCGGCCGAAAACCTTCAGCTTATCGCTAATGTTGTAGTCTACGCGATCGGAGAGGTTCCAGTAGCGGTAGCGGTTGGCGTAGCCGGCGACGAAGTTATTGACATGGGTGGGTCCATCGCCCGGACGGTTCGGTTTCCATAGATCGCCAAGCATGACTTTGGCGGTGGGGTCGATCCGGCTTGCGGGGATAATATTGCCGGCAAACGGCTGGCGGGTAACGTTGTTGCCATCGGTCTTGGTGGTGTAGGGATCGTAGACAGTGCGCAGGGCGCCGGCAGTGTTGAGGGATTGAGAGAAGTCGCCGCCGCGTTCGAGGTCAGTGGGGAGGGTGTTGAAGGAGCTGCGGGGCTCAATCTCGCGCCAACCCTCGTAGGCAAAGAAGTTGAAGATCTTGTTCTTCTTGATGGGATTGCCGGAAGTGACGCCCCAAACGTTCTGTCGCACGAGGTTCTTGGTTTGGGTAACGCGGTCGACCAGGGCGTTAAGGGCTGGGTTGCGGCCGATGTAGTAAGCGGTGCCATGCAACTCGTTGGTACCGGACTTCATCTGCAAACTGAGGACACCTCCGGCGCTGTGGCCGAACTCGGCATCCACAGCGTTCTGCTGGAGGTTCACTTCCTGGACGGCGTCCATGGGAGGCGTATAACTTGACTTCTGGGAAGTCATGGAAGGGGAGCCGTCGAGGATGATGTCGTTCTTGGTATTGGTGTTGCCGCCGACATCAAACTGGGAAGCGGCCCAGTGGTGGAAGGGGCTTTGCTCGGTTGTGGATCTCGTGACGGTGGCCGGGTTCAACGACACCAGGAGGAACGGGTTGCGATTGATGATCGGCAGGTTGTTCGTCATCTTGGTGTCGAGGGTCATCGCCATCGATGTCGTGTTGAAGTTGACGGCCACCGGGGTGGCCTCGACAGTCACGACGTCGCGTGTATTTCCCAGTTCGATGGTGGCGTTGACGGTGACGTCGCCCCTGGCCTGCACCAGAACACCCTTTTGCACGAACTCCCGGAAACCCGTCATTTCGACGGAGACGGTATAGGTTCCGGGCAGGACGAAATCAAAGAGGTACTGACCGGACTGGTTGGTGGTTTGTTGGGCGCGGACACCCGTATTGTCATTGGTAAGAGTAACATTGGCGCCCGCTACGACAGCGCCGGAAGGATCCTTCACAAGGCCCTGAACACGGGCTCGAGTGTCTTGCGCAAAGGCGGACACAGCCAGCGCAAACAGGAGAAGCACACGTGGCATATTTCTCTGAACTCCCAGGTCTCTGAACTCCCAGATTAGAGACTGGGAGCGATCATATCCCCGCGGCGGCGTGCGTGTCAATTCAAAAGTTGAAGAATGTTGATTTAGCCAAACCGTACCAGCCGGCGGGCGGGAGCGGGAAGGTTTCAGCGAAGCAGGGAGGACAAGCCGGAGAAAAGAGACACCACCAAGTGGTAGTGGTATCCAGTCAATAAATTCCAAAAACCATATCCGTCCGCTGCCGCAGACTACCTCCGATGGAATCCACCATATTATTGCTTGCGGTTTACTCCCTACTTGCTTTAACTTAGAATCCTGGCGAAACAATTGCTAACCAATTCGTCATAGATGGAAATTTGGGTAGACTCGGTGTCATCGGTGTGAGGGGGTTCTATGGACTTACCCAAGCCGGGCCCCGCTTGCCGTGGGGAGCGTCTTGCCACCGCCCGATTGGGCCTTGGAGATCCCGGCGGGGATTTCCGGCGTGAAGCTCACTTCAGGACCAGTTTATCCGTTTCCCGACGAATCAGTTTCATGCGCCAGTTCATAAGTTTGCTGTTGCTGGTAACGATCGCGGCATGGCCGGCCGGCGGCGCCAAGGAGAAGCTTGGACGGATCTACCAGGAGTTTCTGACCGGGCCGGCATCGTATCTGATTACGAAGAGCGAGCGGGAGGCGTTTTTACTACTAAAAGTCGATCAAGATAGGGATGCATTTTTGGAGCGATTCTGGGAGATTCGAAACCCAAGACCGGGGACAGGCCAGAACGAATTCAAGGAAGAGTTTTTCCGGCGGGTTGCGTGGGCGAACTCGTTTTATGGGCGCGATGCCGGTACGGACGGGTGGCGAACGGACCGCGGGAAAACCTACATTCTGTTCGGGCGTCCGCAGACGACGATGAGTTGGCCCGGGAACCAGGAACTGTTCCCCACGGAATTGTGGTTCTACTCGAATCCGGGGCTGGCGGAACTCCCTCCCTTCTTCTATGTGCTGTTCTTTGACAAGGACGGAATCGGAGGTTATCGCTTCTACCATCCTTTTGTGGACGGTCCGGACAAACTGATGCGGAGCGGGGGAGCAACGAAGGACGGTGCGTTCCGCTACCTGAAGAACATCAGCGCGGAACTGGCTTATGCGTCCTTGTCGCTAATACCAGGCGAACCCATCGACACGGACACTTTTTCGGGGTCCATGGCGTCGGCGACGATTGTCAACGGCATCCAGGGATACCGCGAGATGCCGAGTTACGTGTCGACGATCCGGCAAAGGGCGATGCGCATCGAGCAGGTGACGTCGCATGTGGAGTACGACCTTCCGCGGAGCAACATGCTCACTTTTCTTGCGTGGGAGAAGGGAGAGACCTGGCTGCACTGGCAGGTACAGGTGCAGGATCCCAAGCAACCGAAGGCAAAGGAGGGTCATGTCAAGTACGACGTGACGGCGCGGTTGTATTCCGGAGACAAACTAGTGGTGGAGCGAACAGATTCGCCGCAATTTCCGGCGCCGCAATCGGCTGAGGAATCGCTGCGCAAACGGCCGTTCATTTACGAAGACCGGATGCCGGTGGTGGAAGGGAAGTTCCGGCTGTTGGTAAGCATAGTGAACACGGCCGCGGGCAAGACCTACGAAACGGAACGGGAGGTGCTTGTGCCGCCCGGAGCTGGGCGGACGCTGATGAGCGACGTGTTGATCGTGTCACGCTTTGAACCGGACAAGAGGCTTCGGCCATTCGAATTTGCAGGCGTCAAGTTTTTCCCATCCCCCACGCCCACTACGACTTCCTCCGCGGGTTTGCGCCTGTTTTATCAGATCACAATTCCCGAGCCGCGTCCGCAGGAGGTTCCGGTCGAATACGTGGTGGGGAATGTTGTAAACAAAGTTCGGAAGACATTCGAAGACAAGCTGGATTTACGAGCAGTAGATGGCTTCGGGTCGCTCATGACTTCGAAGATTCTGCCGCTTGATGAACTCGCGCCCGGCGCCTATCAAGTAGTCGTGCGCGTAAAAGACCCGCGGACCGGCCGCATCACCGCCGGATCCGCGCCATTCACCATCGTCGCCGGAGCGGACGACCTCAAGCCGATCGTCGTTTCGCAGGGACGCGCGGAGACGCCGCAATGGGCCGCGGCGGCTCAATACGAACGCGCGCTTTGCTGGCTGTCGCAGGGGAGACAACGGGAAGCCGTTATGGCTCTCGAAGATTCCTACCGGCTGAGTAAGAACCCCGCGGTCGAGGGACTGTTGGAGAAACTGCGGCCGCCCTCCAGGAATAATCAGGAGGGCAGATTACCAAATGGAAAATGATGCATTGAAAGCAGGAGACAAGAGATGAGATTACGATCAACGAGTATTTTGCCAACCATGCTGGTACTCGCTTTGGGTCTGACAGGAACCCTCTTCGGACAGGGCGGAGCCGATACCTCAAAAGGCTCGCTCTCGGTGGAGGTTCAAGACTCTAGCGGCGCTATCGTGCAAAACGCGAACGTCACGCTATCCGGGTCCATGGGCAGCCGTGTCGGCAAATCGGACTCCCGTGGCGTGAGCATTTTTTATAACCTTGTTCCCGGGATCTTTTCGGTGAGGGTGGAAGTCCCAGGATTCCGCGCGGCCGAAATCAGGAATGCAGCGGTGAGCGCAAACGAGCGGACGCCGTTGCGGGTGGTGATGGAGCCGGGCGCGGTAGCGGAGACGGTGCAGGTGACCGAAAGCGCCGCCACGGTGGACACGACGTCCACGACAACCGGCAGCACCTTGACTAGCGACATTATTCAAAATATTCCCGTGGCCCGCAACGTGGCGGGATTGTTTGCGCTTGCTCCCGGCGCGGCGCCGGGCGGCGGCACGGATAATAATTCGACTCCGAATCAAACCTACAACCCGTCGATATCCGGCGCTTCGGGACTTGAGAACCAGTACATCATCGATGGCGTGAACGCCACGGACCAAGGCTACGGCGCCTTTGGCGTGTGGTCTAACGTGTATGGCTCGCTGGGCAGCGGCGTCAACTTTGACTTCATCAAAGAAGTGCAGGTGAAGACGGGCGGATTTGAGGCGCAATACGGGCAGGCGATGGGCGGCATTCTGAACATTGTCACCAACAGCGGCGGCAATGAGATGCACGGCTCGGTTTACGCTTACTTCGCCCCAAACGGTCTGGAGGGCGCATACAAGCAACCGAACGCTATCCGCACATCATCGCCATCGACGGAAATGCTTGGCCGTTCGAGCTATGACTTTGGCTTTAACGTCGGCGGACCGCTGGTCAAGAACAAACTGTTCTGGTACGGCGGGTTCAACCCCAAATACGCAAGTCTGAGCCGGCAGGGGCCTCCCAACTTCGGCTCGCGCGCGCTCGGCGTGCAGGATTGGAAAAGCCGGAACTACAACTGGGTGGGCAAGCTGAACTACGATATCTCGCAGAACCACCGCATTGAAGGCACGGCGTTTGGCGACCCCTCGCGCGACCCGGCGGGCGCGCATCGCGATCTGGTCCGCGATGTAATCGAGAACAC
>JADLBG010000735.1 GCA_020847895.1 Bryobacterales bacterium | reverse complement strand
GGTTTGCCGCCTATCGCAAAGGAGCGTTTGCTTCCGTGGATTGGTCGCGATGGACACCGCCTGCGCAGGTGAAGGCAGAGCAGACGCCGCGGGATGTGATCTACGCAATGCTCGATGCCGCGCGGGACGGCAAGGTTGCCGATTACCTCTCGTTCTACACCGGGCAAATGGAGGAGTTACTCCGCAAATCGATCGCCGAGCAAGGCGAACCGGCCTTCGCGAATTATCTGCGCGATACGAACGCGCCCATCAAGGGAGTCGCTCTCCAGGAACCTCAGCCGCTCACCGGCCGTGAAATGAAGGTCAAGGTGGAGTACGTTTTCGCGGATCGCAACGAAGTCCAAACGATGTACGTGGAGAAAGTAGCAGGCAAGTGGAAGATCGCGCGCGTCGATTCGAGTGAGCGGATCAAGACGCTGGTGCCCTACGGAACTCCCGTTCAATGAGTCATCAGACAACAAATGAATCGTGTTCGCAAGAAAAAGCGCTCATTCTCATGATGCGCCATCATGCGGACTCCGATAAAATGAGACCACCGTAACTACAGCAGCTACAGGAGAATGCAATGGACATCACCCCCTCCCGCCGCCGGTTCCTTCAGGCAAGCGCCGCCCTGGCCACCAGCGCCTTCCCTATCCTCGGCGCCAATGACCGGATTCAACTCGGCCTTGTCGGACTCGGCGGCCGCGGCAACGATCACATGAAGTTCTACGGCACACTTGACACCGATTGCCGCATCGCCGCTGTCTGTGACGTGAACCAGGCTGCCCGTGAACGCGCCGTCTCGAGGATTCAGAAAGAGAAAGGGCATTCTCCCAAGGATTATTCCGACATGCGAACGATGTTCGAATCGAAGGATATCGACGCCGTTTCCATCGCTACTCCGAATCATTGGCATGCGCTCGCCGCCATTTGGGCCTGCCAGGCAGGCAAGGATGTCTACGTCGAGAAGCCGGCCAGCCACAACATCTTCGAGAGCCGGAAGATGGTGGAGGCGGCCCGCAAATACAATCGCATGGTCCAGGTGGGATCGCAGAGCCGTTCCATCCCCCACAAGATGCGCGCCATTCAACTGATTCATGAAGGAGCCATCGGCCAGGTCTACCAGGCGCGCGCCTTGTGCTTCCGCCGGCGCTTCTCCATCGGACATTCCCCCGATGAAGCTGTGCCCGCCGGGCTTGATTGGGACATCTTCCTCGGACCCGCGCAGTGGAAGCCCTACAGCAAAAATAAATTCGCCTACAACTGGCACTGGTTCTGGGACACCGGCAACGGCGACATCGGTAACCAGGGTGTCCATGAAATGGACATCGCGCTGTGGGGCCTCGGCCGCACCGGGTGGCCCGCCGCCGTTAGTTCCACCGGCGGCAAGTACGTCTGGAAAGACGACCAGGAAACGCCCAACACCCAGCAGAGCGCCTTTGATTTCGGAGATGCGGAACTGACCTTCGACGTCCGCAACCTGCCCACGCCTCCCGAGGCCATGGTGCCCTTCACTGGGCCCAACTACGTCGGCAACATCTTCTTCGGCGACCTCGGATTTCTCACCGTGGATCATACCGGTTTCCGCGTCTACAAGAGCACGGCTGGAAATATCAGTGGGGATGCCGCGCGCGGCGCCGGGGCGGGAAGCAGGGAACGATACGAAAAAACCATGGACGAGAAAGGATCAGGCGAAGACACAGTGCCTCATATGAAAAACTTTTTCGATGCCATCCGCGCGCGGAATCATAAGTTGCTGCATGCCGAGATCGCCATTGGAGCCCGTTCGGCCGCGTTCTGCCATCTCGCGAATATCTCCTATCGCGTCGGCCATTCGCTACGCCTGAATCAGTCCGCGGGCCGCTTCCTCGGCGACGATGAGGCCAATTCGCTGCTTACGCGTAACTACCGGGCGCCTTACGTGGTGCCCGAAAAAGTGTAACGCCCCGGCGGAAGGGTTACTCCCGCCGGGGCGATTCCCGTTTTCGCGTTTAGAGGCGCGCAATCGCATGACCCGCGCTCACAACGCCTTGTCCCAGTTCAGCGACCGGCCAGCCTACTCCGCGGGCCGCCTGGCGCCCGGCCCAGGCGGCGGATTTCCCGGTATCCACGGCGGCTACATGTAGCCCGTGACCCGTGGCCTCGGCGGCTCGTACGAACGAGTTCCCGCAATTTTGCCGCGTCGTGGCGGCGGAGGCAAAAGTCACGGAAGCAAACAACAAGGCAAACAGCGTAAGCGTGTAACGCATGAGAATTCTCCTTCAGCCGGCCAGGCGGACGGCGTGGACAATAAACCTCTTCGGAGCATGTCCGATGTAATGGAACGGATAACAAGGGATGAGCGTCAGAGCTTGCCTGGAACCCCGCCGGAGTACTTCGGTCTGATGTGGATCGGCAATCTTTGTCCAATCCACCTGGTACCGGAACCTTCCCCGCGGGGTCGTAACCACAATCTCATCCTTGGGGTGGATATTACGCGGCGGACGGAAACACGTGTCGCGGCGCCCGGCGATGGCGCTGTTGCCTCGCCCCCAAGGGAACGCCGTTCCTTCCACGTGACCCGCGGCCCGCCGCAATACGTCCGAGTCCGTGCCTTCTAAAACTATCGTCGATAAACCCAACTGAGGCGCCTCGATCAGTCCCAGAGGGGAACCTTCCCGAAATCTAAGTTTCGGCGGACCCGTCAATTGAGTAACATGAGGTGCGGCGGGAGGAGGAGCCGCGTGTAACGCCTTCAGCAATAATTGTTTCTCCTGGTATTGGAACCACCGGGCCCCGACAGTGATCAGGCTTCGGTAACCAATGGCCGCCACCCCGATAGCCCCCGGCGTGTATTCCGGAATTCGGAGAACTGTTTTCGGCTGCATACGGCGCGGAACCTCCTCATTGCTGTGAATGTCTAGGCAAAACGGAGCCGCGCGACGCGAACCGCGAATGCGCAGCCGAGTGACAGCAGGCCGAACAGGCCCACTAAGGGAAGCGTGCTCGCCGTATGCGGCAGTTCTTTGGGCGTGGTGTTCCGCGCCATTGTCGTCGAAGGAGCCGGGGCCGCCTCAGCCGCATGGTGCTGAGCCGGTGGGTGCACCTGCGCCAGGGCCACTTCGTTGCCGGAATGCTCGATCGCCATCACCGGAGCCTTCTTCAACTCCTGTGCCTTCGGCGCATTCGCCAGTTCATTCGGCATCGAGAGCACGTGCTCCGTGTTTGCCTTGGCCAGCTCCACGGCTTTCAGTTTCGGATAAACGAACTCTTCTCCATAGTTGCGGCCTGGGTAGAACCACGCGCGAATGGCTTCCGGCGCTCCCGCGCGGCGCTCCTCGAATGTAATGACTGTCTTGCCCGTGGGCTCCATGCGGTAGTCCGGGATGGCAAGAAGGGTTGCGTAAACATGATTCTCATCCTTGTTAAAGATCTGGACGACATTCCGGTCCGACTGGGAATCAAGCAGCTTGAATACGTAAGTACCCGCCGGCAATACT
>JADLBG010000734.1 GCA_020847895.1 Bryobacterales bacterium | reverse complement strand
GCAATCCGCCGCGGGCTGCCTGATTGTGCCCAGCGATTTTGTGAATGCCGGGGGGCGGACGGTGATTCGGGCGAAGGATCCGCGATGCGTCTTTGCGCGCGTGGTGAGCCGCTTCCATCCGAGTCCCTCGCCGAGTCCCGGCGTGCATCCCACGGCGGTGATGGGCGAGGGTGTGGAATTGGGCGAGGGCGTTTCGATTGGACCGAATGCGGTGTTGGGAGAAGGTGTGCGGGTGGGGGATAGATCGCGAATTGGCGCGGGTT
Source organism: Bryobacterales bacterium (assembly GCA_020847895.1). Lineage (GTDB taxonomy): Bacteria > Acidobacteriota > Terriglobia > Bryobacterales > Bryobacteraceae > CADEFT01. The sequence continues at coordinate 2,941 of JADLBG010000734.1, read as the reverse complement.
GCGTGCTGGGTCGCCGCGTTTCACTCGGCCAGGATTGCATTTTGCATGCGAATGTAACGCTTTACGACGATATCGAGATTGGGGACAGAGCTATCCTCCATTCGGGCTGCGTTCTCGGAGCGGACGGGTTCGGCTTCGTACTGACGGGAGATTGTTACGAGAAATTTCCGCAGGTGGGGCGGGTCCAGATTGGGCATGACGTGGAGGTGGGAGCGAACTCCACCATCGACCGCGCGGCGCTCGGCGTCACCTGGATCGGCGACGGGGTGAAACTGGACAACATGGTTCACGTGGGGCACAACTGCCGCCTGGGCAAACATGTTGTGGTGGCGGCGCAGACGGGTTTTTCCGGCGGGGTTGTGGTGGAGGACTACGCCGTGATCGGCGGCAAGGTCGGCATTGGGGACAAGGCGCGGATCGAATCCCGCGCGGTGCTCGGATCGGGTTGCGGCGTTCTTACCTCGAAAGTGATCCGCGGCGGGGAAGTGGTATGGGGCACGCCGGCGCGGCCCTTGAAGGAAGTTTTGGAGCAACTTGCCAACCTCGCGCGGTTGCCGCAGATGCGCGAGGAACTCACGGCGCTCAAAGCCCAGGTGGGAAAATTGTTGGAAGGGAAGCATTGATGCTGGTGGTCGTGGGCGGGCATAGCCGGAACGTAGGCAAGACCTCCGTAGTCTGCGAGATCATTACCGGAATCCCGGAGGCCCGCTGGCAGGCGATCAAGATTACGCAGCACGGACACAACTTCTGTTCTATTGACGGACACCCGTGCGATTGCGCGCCGGGAGACGCATCCCATCCGTTCGTGATTGACGAGCAGCCCGACGCGGACAGGACGGATTCCGGACGCTACATTGCGGCGGGCGCGCGTCGCTCGTTCTGGCTGCGCACCGCCAAGGGCGAACTGGGTCATGCCGTTCCAACATTGAAAACATTGCTGGCTGGAGCCGGGCACACGATCGTCGAATCGAACAGCGTGATGCGCTTTTTCACTCCGGACCTCTACATCGTGGTGCTCGACTACGGCGTGGATGACATGAAGGATTCGACGCGCCTGTACTTCGATCGCGCGGATGCGTTTGTGGTGAACGCAGCCGGGCGGTCCACTCCACCATGGCCGGGTATCCCCCGGCGGTGGCTGGAGGACAAGCCGCGATTCGCCGCTGATCCGCCGCGATATGGGGGACCGGAGTTGATTGCGTTTGTGCGCTCGAGGATGGCGTCCTGCGCGCCAGTGCTCACGAGGTGTTCGGAGGAAGCTTCGTAGAAAGAGATTGACTTCGGCGTCTATTTCTCATACGCTGTATGAGAAATGACGAAACCTGATTCGTTAGGCCAGTTCGAGCAGCTTGTTCTGACGGCAATCCTCTCGCTCCGAGATGCCTATGGAGTCACCATTCACCAGAAAGTGTCTGCATTGGCGTCTCCCAAGCAGGTCTCCCTAGGGGCAGTCTACGTGACGCTGGACCGGCTCGAAGACAAGGGGTTCGTGTCGAGCCGGCTCTCGGATCCCACGCCGGAACGCGGCGGGCGAGCGAAGCGCTGCTACCGGCTTGAGGCGCTGGGGGAGCGGGCACTGGAGGAATCGGCAGCGACGGCCAAGCGCGTATGGGATGCCATCTCCGAGATCTGGGGCATTGACTGGGCGAGGAAGTGGGGCAAGCAATATGGAAAGGAGACGGGCCGATGAACCCGCGTCCGCCACGAATGCTTGAATTCCTTGTGGGATTGCTGCTGCCGCCGGCCTGCCGCGAGCATGTGCTCGGCGATTTGCAGGAGCGCTGCCGCGGTCCGGTTGCTTATGTGATGGAGGCGATCTCCGCAATTCCGCGTGTGGTTGCGAGCCAGATCCGGCGCACCACGGGATGGCGGCTGCTGGTGATGGAGGCATTCGCGCTCTATCTTGCGTACCTCGCCGCGGCGTGGGGCTTCGATGGCGCGGTCTTTCTGGATGAGCGGCTGATGATTCCGGCGGTGCTTGCGCTGGTCACGCTGGTTCTCGCGGACGCATACCGGACGGCGCCGAGCCGTACGCCGCGGCAATCGCTCAGCGGCGCGGCGCTGGCGGTTGCCTTTGCCTTGCTCACGCAGGCCGTGGCGGCTGCTCTCTTTCCTGCCTTGCTTGTTCCGCGGCCGATTATGCTTGCGGGCGCGGGCGCCAGTCTTCTGCTGCTGACCGCGCTTCGTGTTTCCGTTGTTCCGGCCGGATTAGCTCTCCGCAACGCCGGGGCGGAGCCTTTGACGTGGCGAGACATTCCGCGCCGGGCGGAGAAACTCGAGAGAGAGGTGCGCCGCGGCAACCTTGCAATAGCCGCCTGTTCGCTGCTGCTGCTTCTTTTGGGCTGGCAGGCGGGATCGAATCCGGCCATGGCGGACCGGATCGCGGGCGGGCTCATTCTGAGCGCGGCGGGGTTTCTCCTGTATCAGGTGTACAGGCACCGGCTCAGTGGCGGGGCAGATAGGGACCTGGCGGCTTCGTATCGCGCTCGACTGAAGTGGAGGTGCGAGAGCCTCCGGGCCATCTGGTGGTGGTATGTGGGTCCCTTCTTTATTGCTCTTCTGATCTTTGCGCTGCGCATTCCACTGCTTCATCAGGAAGTCGGGGCGCCGGTGCGGAACGTGCTGCCTTTTCTGGTTCTCGCCGGGGTCTGGTCCATTGCGATGGTGGGAAAGAGCCGTCTCGAAGCACGCAGGTTACAGCGCGAGATTGAAGCCCTGGACGCATTGCCGAAGGATGATTCTTAACGCAGAGCGGACTGGCCGGGTGGGCGGGGCAGTGTTAGCCTCATAATGAAGAAGAGAGTGGCATGGCTGCCAATCCTGTTCACAAGCTGACGGAGGAAGAATATCTCGCGGTGGAACGCGCGGCCGAGATCAGGAGCGAGTTCTATGGAGGCGAGATGTTTGCCATGTCGGGTGGGACGATGGCGCACTCGATTCT
>JADLBG010000733.1 GCA_020847895.1 Bryobacterales bacterium | reverse complement strand
TTTGGTTTGGGGAAGGGCTGCTGTCCGGTGGCGAGGTTGGCGTCGGAGAGCACCATGACGGGAGTGCGGAACTCTTCGGCGAGTTTGCGGGCGGTGACCATGAAATGGAAGCACTCTTCAATGGTGGCGGGGGCGAGGATGATTTTGGGGCTGTCGCCCGGGGATGCGTAGAGAGCGGCGAGGAGATCGCCCTGTTCGATTTTGGTGGGCAAGCCGGTGGAGGGCCCGCCGCGCTGGACGACAACAATGACCAGCGGCACTTCGGCCATGACGGCAAAACCGATGAATTCGGTTTTGAGGGCGAGGCCGGGGCCCGAGGTGATGGTGACGGCGGTGCGGCCGGCGTAGGAGGCTCCGATGGCGAAGCCGATGGCGGCGATTTCGTCCTCGGCCTGGTGGACAAAGCCGCCCACCTGCGAAAATGCGGAAGCGAGGAAATGGGAGGCGGAGGTGGCCGGGGTGATGGGATACATGGCGCACAGTTCCATGCCGGAGGCCATGATGCCAAGGCCGAGGGCCTGGTTACCGTTCATGGTGACCGTGGGCGCTTCCGTTCTGGAGGCAGGGACATGGAAGCGGTGCTCAGTATTCTGGAGGGCCCATTTCCAGCCGTCCTCGAGCAGGGCGAGGTTCTTTTCGACAGCCGCGCCACCCTTTTTGGAGAAGCGTTTGGCGACCTCGGCGCGCACCAGTTCCAAGTCGAGATCATAGAGCGCGCAAAGCATGCCGAGGACCCACATATTCTTGCCGCGGCGGGGTTCGTCGGTGAGTTTACGGCACTGCCGCTCGATGGGGATTTCGATGACGACGTAGCCGCGGCGACGGAAGTCCTGGACGGCTTCGGCATACATGGCGCGGATCTCCTCGATGGGATTATCGGCCCACGTGCTGTCGAGAAAGACGAGGGTGCCGGGGTGGAGGGCGTTGCTGTCGATGCGGCTATACAGGACCTGCTCGTTGAAGGCGAAGACAACATCAGCGAAGTCGCCGGCGTTGGTGACGGGCTTCGAGCCGATGCGGATGCGGTTGCCGCTGGCTCCGGCGCGGGAGCGGGCCGGGGGTTCAATTTCGGCGGGGATGATCTCGACGGTCCACACACCGTTGCCGTTTCGGGCGCAAATGGCTCCGAAGGACTGGCCGCAGGTTTGGGCGCCTTCGCCCGAGTCGCTTACGATTTCGACGATGTGCTGATCGACGATCTCCGGCTGCCTGCGTTCAAGGGTGGTTTGCGCTTCCAAAGCGGATAGCTTCATGGCTCTCCTTCCATGCGACGAGGGCGCTTCACTCCGGGGTCGGAAGAATCAGAGGTCAACGGGCATCCTCCCGGTGGGTAGTAGCACGTTAGCTTCCAGAAGGGAACAGGCGTGGGAAAGGGGTTGTGGGGTGAAGAGAGTGGGAATTGGCACTTGGGGTTGGCGGGGGCTGGGGGATTTCACCCTACAGGGGTTTTGAGGAAGGTTGGCTCGCACAATGGCGCCTTTGTTGGGCGGGTCAAGGGGCGCTGTGCGAGTTGTCGAGACACAGTTCGCGCATGAGGACTTTGGCGAGCGGTTGAAATTTCAGGCACCAGACTACTTTTTGAAGTGGTTGAGCATGTCCTGAATGGTACCGGAGAAGGATTTCGCCTCTTCTTCGGCCTGCTTGACGGCGTTCTTGAGTTCGCCGCGGAGGTTGGCTTGGGTTCGGGCGGAAAAGCGCTCCTTGTTGGCTAATGGCGGGGCGTCGGGAGGGAGGAGGTGGGAGAACTGCTCCTGGTAGAGGCGGTTGTTCTGGATGGATTTGAGCTGGTTCAGGGCGCGGGTGTAGGCACGTTCGGCGGCGGTGCGGTAGCGGTGGAGGAGGGCGGCTTTCTTTTCGATTTCGAGGTCCTCGCAGAGGAGGGGATCGCCGGCGGCTTTCTCGTAGAGCGCAGCATCGGCAATGGCGAGGTTGCGGAGGCGCCAAGCGGCGTGGATGAGTTGGTGGAAGGTGTCGAGTTCGATGGGGCCTTTAGGTTTGAGGTTGGTGGTGTATTCGGCGAGGAGGGCGTCGTAGTCTTCCTGCTCCTCGGGGGTTTGGAAGACGATGCGGGAGGAGGTGAAGCCGTGGACGCGGCCGTTTTGGGAGGAGCGGGCTTTGCCTTCGGGGGTAATGGGGCCTTGGGACTTGGCGCCGTTGATGCGAGCGGCGTCGCTATGAGCTTGACTGATGGTGGACATTTGAGTGATCTCCGGTTCGAGTGTAGCGGGCGCGAGGCGAGGGGGCGGGGTTTGGAGGGGTGGAGGAAGCGGTGTATGTAATGGATGGAGTTAGGTTTAAAATTTATTTTGATCTTTGGTGAATGGCTCGGACGTCTTCGCAGTGCGATAGGCTTGCGATAGGCTAACGATATTGGCGGTTTCCACGTCAGAGGCGTATGCGAGAGAGCTTGCGGCTGATTCGAAGGGCGCCCGGTTTCGCGGCGGCAGCGGTGCTCGCGCTGGGCCTGTGCATAGCGGCAACAGCACTTTGTTCACGGTGGTGAAAGCGCTGCTGCTGCGCCCGCTTCCCTTCCCGGAGAGTGAACGGCTGGTGGAAGTCTCCCTCCGGGAACAGAGGATACAACTTTCGCACCTGGAGGGCGCGCGGTTGCTGGAATCCACGAGGTCCTTTGCCGCGACGATGTTCGCCGTGCGGAGCGGAGAGGCGCGCGGCTTTCGGGTAACGCCGGAGTTGATCCCGCTGCTTGGCGTTCGTCCGGCTTTGAGCCGGGCGTTGGCGCGCAGCGACGGCGGGGCGAAGGTGCTCCTGATCAGCTTCGAGTATTGGAGGAGCCTGGGGTCGCCGGATATCGCGGGGATGGCGCTCCCGTTGGACGGTGGAGCCTACTCTGTCATCGGGGTGCTGCCGGATGATTTCTTCCTCGGTGTGCGCGACGCCAAGCTGATTGTCCCTGACATACGCGCCGGGGAGCGTACAGTTGCGCGGCCGCGGCCCGGGGCCACGCCGGCGCAGGCGGAGATTGCCGGTTTGCTTCACGGCACACGCGTGGAGGTGACGCCGCTTGCGCGCGCCTTGCAGGGCAGCGACAGCCAGCCGGTGGTGCTGCTGCTGGCAACCGCGGGCAGCCTTCGGAATTGCAGGAGGATTTGGGGGCGCGATGGCGCTGCGTAGGGCGATTGCGGCCAAATTGACGGGTATCAGCGCGTGGGATCCCGCAGTGCTGGGCGTCGCGGTGGCAGGGATCGGCGCCGCGGCGCTGGGGGCGGCGTGGTTTCCAGCGCGGATGGCGTCTCGGATTGACCCGGCGGAGGTGTTGCGCGCTGAGTAGATTGGGCGCTTATTCGCGCCGGGCGGCTTCCCTGGCACGGAATTTCGCGATGCGAGCGATCAGTTTCACCGGCACGGACTCCGAGAGCGGGAAACGGATGGTGCTCTTCTCGACTTCGTAATCGGCAAGCTCCTTTTGGAAGGCCGCGATGAGGCGGGCGCCGGCGGGGTAAAGCGAGTAATGGCGCCTCCAGCCGGCGAAATAGAGCACGGTTTTGTCGTGCAATTTGTACGCGGGGATGTTGTAGGAGATCTTCTCCACCGCTTTGGGGAGCGCCTGACGGATGGCGCCGCGCACACGCTCGAGGGTGGCTCGGGCATCCTCCGGCTGGGAGGCGATGTAGTCGTCCACGGATGCGAAGCCGGTCTTAGCCATAATACTGTTCGTAAGGGGCGAGCCTGAAGAAGACATGCCAGGAGGCCTGTCCTACCTTCGGGCTCAGGCTACGTTCCAGTTCTTGCGCAGGTAGTTGAGGCTGATGCGTGCGCTTTCCCTGGGCGGGCGGAAGGGGGAGGAGTCGAGTTCGACGGTGAGGAAGCCGCGCCACTGGATGTGATCGAGGTGCGCTTTGAGGGATGGAAAATCGACGCCGCCGTGGCCGAGGGGGAAGAAGGGAGGGTTCTTCATCATGTCGGGGCGGTCGATGCGGGTTTTGGCTCCGCCGCGATTTTCAGGGGCGGTGTCTTTCATGTGGAACTCGACGATGCGATGGCCGAGGGTTTTGGCGAGGGAGACGGGGTCGATGCCGGCCATGGTGATGTGACCGGTGTCGAGAACGAAGCCGACGTTGGCGGGAGAGGTGTGCTCCATCATGTAGTCGATTTCCTGGCGGTTTTCGAACTGGCTCCACATGTGGGCGTGGATGGCGAGGCGGATGCCGACGTCTTTGAGGCGGCTGCCGAGGGTTTCGCAGGCGTGGGCCATGTGGGTGAGGTCATCGGGGGTAGTGCCTGTGGGGCGGCGGGGGCCGAGGTTGATTTTAAGATGCGTACATCCGAAATTCTTGATGAACCGGCCAAGCCTCAAGTGATCGGCGTATAGTTTTTCGTGTTTCGACGGGTCTTCGAAGTGGGTTTCGAGCGGACCGCCGTTGGAGATGGTGGTGAACCTGACGCCGATCTCATCGATCTTTTTCCGGAGGGCGGCGGGGTTGTCGTAGTAGTCCTTGACGAAGTAGTGGATGAAAGTTTCGACGTGGTGGTAGCCGACTTCGCGGGCTTCGCGGAAGGAGAGGAAGACGTCCTTTTCCCATCCCCCGATGGTGTTGGTGGTGACGCCGACGGTGTAGCGGGTATCAGCGGCGAATCCGGCGGCGGTGATGGCGGCGAGGGTGGTGAACTCACGGCGGGTCAACATGGCGGATATGGTATCACCGGATTCGCGTGAATGTGCCGTCGGGGTGGAGATAGAATTTCTTGCCGCGCCAGGCGATGGTGTTGCCGAAGAATCCGGCGAGGTAGAAGAGGAAGCTGAGGAGATCCTGGAGGGGTACCAGCCAGGGGCGGGTGGTGGTGAGGGGATCGCGGAGGATAAGAGCGGCGGTTTGCCAGGCGCTGATGCCGCGAAGGAATAGCGCGAGGACGAGGAGCGGCCACCAGGCAGGGGCGGCGGCAGCGAGGATGATCGCCAGCGGGAGCGGGTAAGTGAAGAGTTGGCCGAGGTAGCCGGCGGGGCGGGAACGGCGCGTGCCGCGCACCCAGCGGAGGCGGTGCTCGCAGTTTTGGGCAAAGCCGGCGGCTCCGATGCGGTGTTCGACGACGTAGGCGGAGAGGCCGACTCCAAGATGGAGAGCGGCGGCGCGCCGGCCGAATACGAAATCTTCGGCGAGGAAATGCTTGAGGGATTCAAAGCCGCCGATGGCTTCGACGGCTTGCTTGCGGCAGGCGATGGTGGGGCCGACGGCGAAGCGCATGCCTTCGAGCATGCGGGCGGTGAGGATGCCGGCCAGGAACTCGGTGTTCATCATGACGGCTTCGAGGCGTGACCAGGGGCTGTTGCCGGGGACGGCGCGGTAGGGGCAGGTGGTGAGGGCGAGATGCGGGTCCTGAAATTCGGCGGCGAGGACGCGCAGCATGTCCGGGAACACGCGGATATCGCTGTCGCTCATGACGAGGAGCGGGTGTTGGGCGGCGAGCGTCATTTCATGGACGCTGCGCACTTTGCGGTTGGGGTAAGGGGGGTCGCCGGTGATGAGGATTTGCGAGGGAATGCGCGGGTAGGCCTGCTGGAGACGGCGGGCGACGGGGAGGGCGGGGTCATCCGGGGTGGAGACGGCCATGAGGATTTCAAATTGCGGATAGTCCTGCTCGAAGAAGCTGCGGAGGTTCTCTTCGAGGCCTTCGTCGATGCCGGCGAGAGGTTTGAGGATGCTGATGGGCGGAGTTTCGCGGGGCGGGGGCGGGCGCACGGCGAGGTAGCGGCGGGCAGCCTCGATGGAGAGCAGGGTAAAGACGAGAGACCCGGCGGCGAGCGCCAGCAGGAGCAGCGTGACGGCCGGGTGCATCCGTTATTCGAAGGAGATCTTGCCGTCGATCAACTTTCGCGTATCGGCGAGAAACTGCTCGAGGGGTTTGACGCCCTGATCGCCGTGCTTGCGGTTGCGGACGGAGACGGTGTTGTTCGCGGCTTCGCGATCGCCGACGACGAGCATATAGGGGACCTTCTGAAGCTGGGCTTCGCGGATCTTGAGTTGCACCTTTTCCTTGCGGTCATCGAGTTCGGCGCGCATGCCGGCTTCCTTGAGGCGAGCCTGGATTTGCCGGGCGTATTCGAGCGTGCGGTCAGTGATGGGCATCACCATCACCTGAACCGGGGCGAGCCAGACGGGGAAAGCCCCGGCATAGTGTTCGAGGAGGATGCCGAAGAAGCGCTCGACGGAGCCGAACAGGGCGCGGTGGCACATGAGCGGCTGGTGCGCCTTGCCGTCTTCACCGATGTATTCGAGTTCGAAACGGCGCGGGAGGGTGAAGTCGAACTGGACGGTGGAAAGCTGCCAGCGGCGGCCGATGGCGTCGACGAGCTTGACGTCGATCTTGGGGCCGTAGAAAGCGGCTTCGTCGGCCATGACTTTGACGTTCATATTGAGGCGGGCGGTGGCGTTGTGGAGGGCATTCTCGGCGAGGGCCCACTGGCCGGGCGCGCCGTCATACTTGCCGCTGGCGCCGCCATCCCAGGTGGAGAGTTCGGCGTCGTATTGGTCGAAGCCGAAGGTGGTGAGGGTGTCGATGGCGAACTGGAGGCAGTTCACGATCTCGTCCTCGATCTGGTCGGGGCGGCAGAAGATGTGGGCGTCGTCCTGGGTGAATCCGCGAACGCGCAGCAGGCCGTGCATGACGCCGGAGCGCTCATAGCGATAGACCGTGCCGAGTTCGCCGAGGCGGACGGGCAGATCGCGGTAGCTGCGCTGGCTGTTGCGGTAGATGAGGATGTGGAACGGGCAGTTCATCGGCTTGAGCTGATATTCGGCGTCATCAAGCTCCATGCGTTTGAACATGTTTTCGGCGTAGAAATTGTAATGGCCGGACGTTTTCCAGAGATCGGAGCGGGCGATGTGGGGCGTGTAGACGAGCGAATAGCCGCGTCTGAGGTACTGGTCGCGCATCCAGTCTTCGAGCAGTTTGCGGATGATACCGCCCTTGGGATGGAAGAAGATGAGACCGGGTCCGGCGAGTTCCTGGATGCTGAACAGGTCGAGTTCGACGCCGAGCTTGCGGTGATCGCGCTTGCGGGCTTCTTCGAGGTGGTGGATGTATTCGTCGAGTTCCTTCTGGGTGAAGAAGGCGGCGCCGTAGATGCGCTGCATCTGGTGATTTTTTTCGTCGCCCTTCCAGTAGGCTCCGGCGATGGAGAGCAGCTTGAAGGCTTTGATCTTCGTGGTGGAGGGGACGTGGGGACCGCGGCAGAAGTCGATGAAGTGAGGGCCGAGGGTGTATTCGGAGAAGATGTCGCCGGCTTTCTCTTCGATGAGCTCGCACTTCATGTACTCGCCCATGCCTTTGTACTTTTCGAGGCCCTGGGGCTTGGGGGTCAATTTGCGTTCGTAGGGGAGGTCGCGCTTCTGGATTTCCCACATCTTGGCCTCGATCTTTTCGAGGTCCTCGGGGGTGAAGGGGGTGTCGCGCTGGAAATCGTAATAGAAGCCGTTTTCGGTGGGCGGCCCGATGCCGAGCTTGGTTTCGGGGAAGAGTTCGAGGACGGCGGCGGCGAGCAGGTGGGCGGCGGAGTGGCGGTAGACCTCGAGGGCTTCGGGGTTCTTGCTGGTGAGGATTTCGAGAGAGGCGTCGGTTTCAAGGGGGCGGGTGAGATCGTAGAGTTCGCCATTGACGCGGGCGACGATGGCGGCGTCGGCAAGGCGCGGGCTGATGGCCCTGGCGATATCGAGGGGACGGCTGCCTGCGGGGTATTCCTGCCGGCTTCCGTCGGGCAGGGTGATTTGGATGCTACTCATAAGAGGGGATAACTTTTCAGGGTAGCATTTTGTGGCGGGGATGATTTTCGCACGCGACGCGCGACCAACGGGCAGGTCCGCGCATCCTACAGGTAAGGCAACAGAGGGGTTGGTATAGTGAGGAATGGCTGACTTCGTGATGGAGACAGGCGGGGGTGGGACTGTGTTTGACGACACCGCGTTGGTCAACCTTGCTCGAGGCGGGGATGCTGACGCATTCGGGCAGCTCGTTTCCCGCTATGAGCGAAAGATTTACCGGCTGGCGCGGCATATCACGGATTCGGAATCCGATGGGGAGGACGTGCTCCAGGAGACTTTCCTGAAGGCGTATGAACATCTGGACGGGTTCCAGGGGAATTCGAAGTTTTACACATGGCTGGTGCGCATCGCGGTGAACGAATCGTTGATGAAGCTGCGGAAGCGCAAGAGCGACCGCACGGTGTCGCTGGACGAACCTTCGGATAGCGGAGAGGAACCGATGGTGCGCGAGGTGGCCGTGTGGGAGGGGAGTCCGGAGGAACAGTATTCCAACGAGGAATTGCGCGGGATTCTGGAAAAGGCGATCCAGGGCCTGAAGCCTGCATTCCGGACCGTGTTTGTGCTGCGGGA
>JADLBG010000732.1 GCA_020847895.1 Bryobacterales bacterium | reverse complement strand
TGACCGTCGTCCAGGCCGAAAGCCCCATGATGCTCGAAACCCTCCACCGCTACGAACTCCGCTATGACCGCCTCTACCGCTCCTCCATGGATCAACTCCTCAAACTCCGCCGCCTCCGCAACGCCCCTGAAATTGCCCCAACCCTGCCAGCCCCTGAACCGGAACTCTGCGAAACCCCCGAAGACGCCCCGCCCCCAACCCCCGCCGCCTGGTACACCCGCTTCCTTGCCTTCCTCCTCTCCCTCCTCGCCGCCCTCCAGCCCGCGGCCCGGAAATCGCGAAAATCCTCCCAAAAAGCCGGCCGCCGGTCAAGCGAACCAACCCCCCTCTTCCATTCCGCCTTCTACACCTTCGAATTCCCCGAATTCTTCTCCTGGCTCACCTCGTTTTTCCCCACGCCCGCCCGCCCCAAGCATCAGGCGCCTCCCCAATCCGAGTAGGCGGCCCATTCCATGCCCCAAGAAACAGCCCGTCGCGCCACAGGTCTCACTCCACCGCCGGACGGCGGAGCCCATCCGACTTTGATAGGCTGAGGTTTCCATTATGAACCGACGTGCGTTTCTTGCCGCTTCTTCCATGAGCATGGCTGCCCCTGCCGGTCCTCCCAAACGGATCGCCGCCATCATCACCGAATATCGCCCCAACTCCCATGCCGACGTCGTCGTGGGCAAATACCTCGATGGCTACAATCAGGACGGCCGTCCTCCCTACCCGCGCTCGAAGATCGTCTCCATGTTCACTGAGCAGATCCCGAAAAACGACATGAGCCGCGCCAAGGCGAAGGAACACAATGTTCCCATCTTCCGCACCGTCATGGAAGCCCTTACGCTCGGCGGCGACAAACTCGCAGTCGACGGCGTGCTCCTCATCGGCGAACACGGCAACTACCCCTCCAACGACAAGGAGCAGAAGCTCTACCCGCGCTTTGAGATGTTCCTCAAAATCACCGACGTCTTCCGCCAGAGCGGCCGCTCCGTCCCCGTCTTCAATGACAAGCATCTCTCCTTCAGTTGGCGCCAGGCTCGGCGCATGGTGGAAATCTCCAGGGAACTGAAATTCCCCATGCTCGCCGGTTCCTCCGCCCCCGTGGCCTACCGCGTGCCCGCCATCGACACCCCGTTCTCTGCCGCGCAGAAATACGCCGTCGCCATTTCCTTCAGCGGACTCGACATCTACGGCTTCCATCTCCTCGAAGCCCTTCAGGCCATGGTGGACCGCCGCAAGGGCGGCGAAACCGGTGTCAAATCCGTGCAATGCCTCGAACGCCAGGATTGCTGGAATTTCATCGACCGGAACGGCTGGGTCCGGAGCCTCTTCGATCAGGCGCTCGCCCGCAGTAACACCCGCAAATCCGGCGATCCCAAAACCCTCGTCAAAGCCCCCACCGCCTTCATCCTCGAATACAACGACGGCCTCAAAGCAGCCGCGTTTCTTCTCACCGGACTCGTCCAGGATTTCACCGTGGCTGTCGATGTCGAAGGCCGCCCGGAACCCGTCTCCACGCTCATGTACCTCCAGCCCGGCCCGCCCCACCATCACTTCGGGTGCCTCGTGAAGAACATCGAAATCATGTTCAACACCGGCATCGCTCCCTATCCGGTCGAGCGCACCATGCTCACCAGCGGCATCCTCGATTTCGCCCTCGAATCCCGCTTCCAGGGCTACAAGAAGCTCGATACGCCGGAACTCGCCAAAGTCCGTTACCAGACGCCAAACGCCTCCCACTTCTGCGCCAAGGGTTGGTCGCCGGACGGCAAACGGCTCGACATGTAAGGAAAGGAACTATGCCCACTCGCAGACAATTTCTCTCGACCGCTGCCGCCGCGCCTCTCGCCGCCCAGCCCCAATCCTCGCCCCCTAAACACATCGCCGCCATCGTCACCGAATACCGCTACAACTCCCATGCCGATGTCATCATCGGCAAATACCTCGAAGGCTTCCACCAGAACAATCAACCGCCTTACCCTCCCTCCAAAATCGTCTCCCTCTACACCGCCCAGGTCCCCAAAGACGACATGAGCCGGGACATGGCGAAAAAGCACAATGTCCCCATCTACCCCACCATCTGGGAAGCCCTTACCCTCGGCGGCGGCCGCCTCGCCGTGGATGGCGTCCTCCTCATCGGCGAGCACGGCAACTATCCCTGGAACGAAAAAGGCCAGCATCTCTACCCCCGCTTCGAACTCTTCCTCGAAATCACCGACGCCTTCCGCGCCACCGGCAAGAGCGTCCCCATGTTCAGCGATAAGCACCTCTCCTACAGTTGGCACAAGGCCAAACGCATGGTCGAGATCTCGCGCGAATTGAAATTCCCTCTTATGGCCGGTTCTTCCATTCCCGTCGCCTACCGCCCCACCGGCGTCGATCTCGAATGGGGCGCGAAGGCGAAGCACGCCGTTTCCATCTTCTATGGCGATCCCGACGCCTACGGCTTCCACCTCCTCGAAGGCTTGCAGTGCATGGTCGAGCGTCGCCAAGGCGGCGAGACCGGCGTAAAAGCCGTCCAATACATGGAAAAGCAGTCCATGTGGGATTGGGTTTCACGCACCCCCTGGGCCTCCAAACTCCTCGACGCTGCCCTCGCCCAGGGCGTCACCCGCAAGCAGGGCGATATCCGCCAGTTGGGAGCCGAGGATTACTGCTACCGCGTCGAATATCGCGACGGTCTCGAAGCCGCCGCCTTCATGACCAACGGCATCGCCAAGGATGCCTGCACCGCCGTCGAAGTGGAAGGGCGCTCCGACCCCGTCGCCACTCTCATGTTCCTCCCCGACGAGCGCCCCTTCCAGCACTTCGCCTGTCTCATACAGGCCATCGAGAAAATGTTTGAATCAGGAAAGCCCACCTACCCCGTCGAGCGCACCCTGCTCACCAGCGGCATCCTCGAAGCCATCCTTAACTCCAAGTTCGAAAACGGCCGCCGTGTCGAGACGCCCTACCTCAACGTCGCCTACACCGCGCCGCGCAAGAGTTTCTTCTGTACATCGAAATGGTAACGCGTCGCCAACTCCTCCTCTCCCCTGCGCTGCTCCACGCGCAGCCTGATTCCCGTCCGCATGTCGCCTGCGTCCTCAACGCCTACTTCCCCAACTCCCACGCCGATGTCTTCATGGGACGCCTCCTCGAGTGCTACCGCCTGAACGGCCGCACCAACCGCCCCCGCGTCAAGGTGGTCTCCATGTACGTGGACCAGTTCCCCCTCAACGACATGGCGCGCGAGCAGGCCGAAGAATACGGCGTCCGCATCTATCCCACCATCGCCGAAGCCCTCCGCTGCGGCGGCGGCAGGATCGCTGTGGATGGCGTCGCCGTCATCGGGGAGCACGGCAGCTATCCGCGGACCCCGCGCGGCAACTTCATGTATCCCCGTTACCGCCACTTCCAGCAGATCACCCGCGTGATGGAAGAAGATGGCCGCGTCGTGCCGCTCTTCAACGACAAGTACCTCGCCTATGAATGGGCGGACGCTCAGGCCATGGCTGGCCGCATCCGCGCCCTGAAAATCCCCTTCATGGCCGGCTCTACCCTCCCCTTGACATGGCGCCGCCCGCCCCTCGAGTTCCCTCACGGCATCGTCCTCGACGAAGCCCTTGCCGTGAGTTTCAGCGACCTCGAAGAACACGCCTACCACGGCATCGAGTTGCTTCAAGCCATGGTCGAGCGCCGCCGCGGCGGCGAAACCGGTGTCGCAAAGATCCGCTGCGTCGAAGGCGACCAGGTCTGGCAGTTGGGTAAAGCCGGCGAGTGGTCCCAGGATCTCCTCGATGCCGCCCTCTCGCGCCGCGTCAATCCCCCGCCCAAAGAGTCCAAAGACAAACCGCAGTTGATTCAGATCGTGTACCGCGACGGCCTCAAAGCCTCCATCCTCAACCTCAACAGCCGTACTCGCGACTACCTCTTCGCCGCCCGCGAGCGGGGACGCCGCGAACCCTATTCCTCCTGTTTCTACATCCAGTTGTACAACCACAACCACTGGAGCTTCATGGTGCGTAACTTCGAGGACCTCGTCCTCACCCGCAAGCCGCCCAACCCCATGGAACGTACTCTCCTCGCCAACGGCATCCTCTTGTTCGGCCTCGAATCCCGTCTCCAAGGACAAAAATGGCTCGATACTCCTCAGCTCTCGGTTCGCTACTGATCGTCTCCGCGCTCTCCGCGCGGCAGTTCACCGTCGTCGACGTGGAAGCTGTGCGCGCCACGGGCGATCCCTCCACGGCGCTCCGCACCTTCACTCTCCCCGCCAATCCCGCCGAAATATCGTGCGACATTCTCGTTGCCGGCGCGGGCATGGGTGGCGTCGCCGCCGCGCTCACCGCTTCCAAACGCGGGCATTCCGTCTGCCTCACCGAAGAAGCCACCTGGATCGGAGGCCAGATGACCGCCGGTGGCGTCTCCGCGCTCGACGAGCACAAGTTCATCGAGATCACCGGAGCCACCCGCGCCTACAGCGAGATGCGCAACCGCCTTCGCGATTACTACCGTCATCGCTTCCAATTGAAGACCGCCGCCAACCTCGAAAACCTCAACCCCGGAGCCTGCTACGTCTCCTCGCTCTGCTTCGAGCCTCGCGCCGGCGTCTCCGTCCTCGAAGACATGCTGCGCGCGCATCCCTCCATCCGCGTCATGACGCGAACCAGAGTCTTCCGCTTGGACCAGAACGCCGGCCGCATCCAGTCCGCCCTCGCCTACCGCTTCGATTCCAAAGACGTCGTCCGCATCCGCCCGCGCTTCGTCCTCGACGCCACCGAACTCGGCGATCTCCTCCCCCTCGCCAAGGTGCCCTATGCCGTGGGCTCCGAGCCGAAAAGCGACACCAACGAACCGCACGCCGCCGCTGCCCCCAATCCCGAATGCGTGCAGAGCTTCACCTACCCCTTCATCCTCGAACACTCGAGCGGAGAGTCCCACTCCATCCCCAAGCCCCCCGAATACGAAAAGTTCCGCGACCACCAGCCCTTCAGCATGCGCTTCAACTACCCCAGGGAATTCGGCTGGAGAGGCGAATTCCAGTACACCGTCTTCGGAGAAGATCCCCCCATCCCAAACAACATGTCGCCCCGTCCCTTCTTCCCCTGGCGCCGCGTTCTCGCCGCGAAAAACTTCCGCAATGTTCCCAATGACCTCGCCCTCATCAACTGGCCCCGTCAGGATTACCACTCCGAGTCCGTCATTGACCGCACTCCCCAGGACACCGCCCGTGTCCTCCAGCAGGCCAAGCGCGTCTCGCTCGCCTTCCTCTACTGGCTCCAGCACGACGTGCCCCGCGACGACGGAAAAGGATCCGGCTATCCGGAATTGAAGCTGCGCCTCGACGCCATGGGCTCGGAAGACGGACTCTCCCAATACCCCTACATCCGCGAATCCCGCCGCATCCGTTCCAAAATCCGCGTCATCGAGCAGGACATCGTGTCCGATTATCAGCCCGGCCCTCGCGCCCGCTGGTTCGCCGATTCCGTCGGCACCGGCTTCTATATGGTCGACATCCACCCCTGCGGCGCAAACGAACGCGGACGCATGATGATGCCCCGCCCGTTCCAGATCCCCATGGGTGCCTTGCAGCCAACCTCCGGCCCCTCGAACTTCCTACCCGCCGCCAAGAGCCTCGGCGTCACTCATCTCACCAACGGAGCCTTCCGCCTCCATCCCGTCGAATGGAACATCGGTGAAGCCGCCGCCACCATGGCAAGCCTCTCGCTCTCTTCCACTCTCACCACCACGGCCCTCCAGCGCGAACTCGCTCAAGCTGGTGTGCCCCTCGTCTGGTTCGACGATCTCCCCTCCTGGGACCCGAACTTCACTTCTGTACAACTCGCCGCCATCCGCGGCCTCTATCCGCTCGATAGCTCCGGTCTCCACGCCTCACCCAACGCCCCCATCACGCGCCGTGAAGCCGCCCGCGCCCTCGCCGCCTTCTTCGAAAAAACTACGGATGACCCCCTCAAACTCGCCGTCTCCCAAGGCTGGATGGCCCTCGATCACCGCAACTGGTTCCACGAGGATCTGCCGCTCTATTGGACCGACATTCGCGCCTCGCTGCCGCCCTTCGAGATGAAGCACACAGGCCCCGTCACGCGCGCCGAATGGGCGCGGCGCTTCACCTCTCGCTAGCTCTCCTGTTCCGGGTCATCCATTTCTCCAGTTCCACGGCCGCGAAGATCACGGAACTCAGCGCAAACGTCAGGGCAAGGTCCCCCGCGGGCAGTCGCTCCGTCTTGAAAAACGATTGCAGAAACGGCGTGTAGATCAGCGCCAGTTGCAGCAGCAGCGTCAGCGACACCGCGCCCAATAATGCCTTGTTCGACATCAGCCCGATCCGAAACAGAGATTGGCTCTCCGAGCGTATGGCCATCACATGCGCCATCTGCGAAAGCGTCAGCGTGGTGAACAGAATCGTCTGCCAGTGCGAATCGCCCGCCCGCCAGTACCAGTAGCCCGCCCCCAGCGACAGAATCCCCATCAGCAGCCCCACCCAAAGCACATGCCGCCCCATTCCGCGGCTGAAAATGTTTTCGTCCGGCCTTCGCGGCGGCCTGCTCATCGTGTCGCTCTCCGGAGCCTCCACCCCCAGCGCCAGCGCCGGCAATCCGTCCGTCACCAGATTCATCCACAGAATCTGCAGCGGCAGCAGCGGAAGCGGCATGCCGAAAAACGGAGCCGCAAGCATCAGCCAGATCTCGCCCGAGTTGGTCGCCAATATGTACTTGATGAATTTCCGGACATTATCATAAATGACCCGGCCCTCCTCCACCGCGGCGACGATCGTGGCGAAATTATCGTCCAGCAACACCATGTCCGCCGCTTCCTTCGCCACGTCGGTCCCCGTGATGCCCATCGCCACTCCGATGTCCGCCTTCTTCAACGCCGGCGCGTCGTTCACCCCATCACCCGTCATCGCCACGATGTTGCCCCGCCGCTGCAGCCCCTCGATAATCTTCAGCTTGTGTTCCGGCGAAACCCTCGCGTAAACCGGAGTCGTTTCCGTCGCCTCCTCGAGGGCGGGACCGGAGAGCCGGTCCAGTTCCCGTCCCGTGACTACCCTGCCATCGTGGTTGATTCCAAGTTTCGCCGCTATGTTTTGCGCCGTAAGCGGATGGTCGCCCGTGATCATCACCGGCCGGATACCCGCCGCTTTGCATCGCGCCACCGCCGGGCCCGCCTCGGCTCTCGGCGGATCAATGATCCCCACCATGCCGGCAAATGTGAGGTTCCGCTCCATCGCCTCAGCCCCATGCTGCACATGGTCCACGAATCGGAAGCCCACGCCCAGCACCCGCATCCCCTTCTTTGCCAACTCATCATTTGCTTCTCTCAGTTGCGCCCGCCTCGCCTCCGTCAACGGCTCGCTCCGCCCGCCGGTCCAGATAGAATCCGAAATTTCCAGCAGGCCATCCACTGCCCCTTTCGTGAAAGCCACAAACGGCTTGGCCTCCCCGCCGGTCGCAAGAGGAAGCCAGTCCGGCGTTGCCCCTCCGCCGGCAGGCAGCCTGTGAATCGTCGTCATCCGCTTTCGCTCAGAAGTGAATGGAGCCTCGCCCACACGCGGCAAAGCCCGCTCCAATTCCTCCTTCCATAGTCCGGATCGAGACGCCACCGCCACAAGCGCCGTCTCCGTCGGATCCCCGAGCGGTTGCGACGAGTTGCCCTTGCCGTGCCCCTGCTGGATCGCGTCATTGCACAGCGCGCAGCCCGCCAGCAGCAGTCCGAATGCCGGCCCGGGCGCGCCCGCCGCCTGCTCTCCGCCCGACAGGTTCCATTCGCCGCCGTCCACCATCAGCACAGCCGCCGTCATCCGGTTCTCCGTCAGCGTCCCCGTCTTGTCCGAGCAGATCACTGTCACCGACCCCAGCGTCTCCACCGCCGGCAACTTCCGGATCAGCACCTTGCGCCGCAGCATGCGCTGCGCTCCCAGCGTCAGCGCGATGGTCACCACCGCCGGCAGTCCCTCCGGCACCGCCGCCACGCCAATGCTCACCGCCGTGAGAAACAGCAGTTTCAAATCGTCGCCGCGCAGCAACCCGAGGACGAAGATGACCGCCACCAGCAGCAAGGCGGCCACCGCCAGCACCTTGCCCAGATGACCCAGCCGCCGCTGCAACGGCGTCGCCTCCCGCTTCACCGTTTGGATCATCTTCGCAATCAGGCCCAACTGGGTCTTCATGCCCGTTTCCGTCACCACCCCCAGTCCGCGCCCGGCGGTGATGAACGTTCCCATGTACGCCATGTTGCGCCGGTCGCCCAAAGGCACATCCGCCGCCTCCATCGCGTCCGTTGTCTTCTCGATGGGCTCAGACTCGCCAGTCAGTGCGGCTTCGTGCGTTTGCAGGTCAGCGCTCTCCACAATCCGGCAATCGGCCGCAACCAGGTTTCCGGCTTCGAGCAGAATGACATCTCCCGGCGCCAGCGCCTCCGCCGAGATCTCCTCCACCTCTCCCCCGCGCCGCACCCGCACGGTAGGAACGGCCAGTTTCCGCAGCGCCGCCATCGCCTTCTCGGCGCGGTACTCCTGGCTGAACCCGAGAAGCGCGTTCAACACCACAATCGCCCCGATGGCGATGGCGTCCTTATAATCGCCGAGCAGCGCCGAAACCACCCCGGCAATGATCAGGATCACCATCATCAGCGCCGTCAGTTGTTCCCACAGAATCAGCCACGGGCTCTTGATCCCGCTCCCCACCAACTCATTGCGGCCGTACTCCTCCAGCCGCCGCGAGGCTTCCTCATTGCTCAACCCGCCGGACTGGTCGGTCCGGAGTTCTCTCAGCACGGAAGCCGGATCCAACTGGTGCCAGTTCGTCATCGGATGCATCTTCTTACTATTGTCCAATCCTGACTCGCACTGCGCTTAAGCAATGCCGCAGCGCTTCAGCCGCTGAAGGCTGAACAACAGGCACCTCGGCACATGAAAGAAGCCTTTGTACGGACCGCCCTTCATCTGGTTCGCGGGCCGGCCCCGGCGGTCACAGTACCCGAACCACTCTCCATACTCCCAATCGACGAAGGTCCGGAACGTATACTCATCCACACGCCGCAGCCAGTCGAGCCACTTGCCCTCGCGGGTCTTTGCATAGGCCAGCACCAGCGCGTAGAGCGCCTCTGTGTGCGGCCACCACAGTTTCATCCCTGCCTCCAGTTGCAGCGGCGGCAACCCTTCGGCATCGATGAAATACGGTAGCCCGCCGAACTCCATGTCCCATGCGTATTCGAGAGTCCCTTCGATGACATCGAGCAGGAACCGGCAATAGGCGGCGTCTTCCTCCCCCAGCGCCTCCATGGCGTGCCAGAGGAACCATGCAACCTCGAGCGCGCTGCCCGGGCACAACAGACGCGTATCCGGCGAATCGCGATAATCCGCGCCGTCCAGCGGCAGGTTCTCGAGCAGCGTTCGCTTCTCCGGAAGCCAGTGCTCGCGAGCTTCGCGCAGGCAGCCGCGAAGCACATCCGCATACTCCGCCTTCGGATCCACAGCCATCAATTCCATCGCCATTGATGCCGACACCATCACGTCCGCCAATTGCCTCACCGGCCTCTGCCCGCTCAACGAAGGCCGTCCCAGCAGCGTCCCATCCCGGATCCAATCCCGCACCTTCCGGTACAACTCCTTCGCGGGTCCGAGGTCCGCGCCCGTTTTCGAAAACTCCGCCAGCGCCAGCACGGCAAAGAACGCCGCGTAAGGCTTGCGCTGAAAGAACACCGGGCGTCCGTCGCGGGCCAGACTGAAGTAGCAGCGTCCTTCGGCATCCATGCCATGACGCAGGAGAAATTCGAGGATGCCACGCGCCGCCGCCAGCCATTCCTCCCTCGGCTCCACCTCGTTATACAACCGGCTGAACATCCACGCGGCGCGGCCCTGCATCCATACATACTTGCGGGTGTCATAGACGCGCCCCTCCCGCGTCAGGCAATTCATCTGGCCGCCAAACTCCGCGTCCAGCGAATATTGCAACCAGAACGGGATCACTGATTCAAACAAATTCCGCCGGTAACGTTCGCACAGTTCCTCGATCATCTCAACCACCATACTCCGTTTCGATAGAATCCCGGTCAAATGCGTATACTCTTGCTCTGGGTCAATCGCCCAGGCGCGGAGAACGGATCCCCGTGGGATTCTTCGAAACCGAGATTCGGAGTTCGCCGCCGCTACACGGCCCTGAAGAGAGTCCTGGACGAGAAATCAAGGCGTCTCGTGGCGGCTGCCGAAAGCAAAGTGGCCGGAGTGGGTGGCGTATCCGCCGTCTCCAGCGCGGCCGGTCTTTCCCGTCAAGTGATCCGACAAGGGCTGCGATCGAGTCGACAGCCGGGGGGCGATCCGGAATCCTGTTTGCGCCGCGGAGCGCCAAGGGAGGAAGGGGGGAAACCGTAGGTTTCATCCCCCTTGGGCCTGGCGGCAGCGACTCTATGCCGCCACGGGATCGGCGCGCTTCTGAATGGCGGCATCAGCCTTGTGACAGGCCGTTTCGATCTTGGCGGGCGGCTTGACGCGCTGGTGAAAGGGGACGAACATGGCTGCTACGCGCTTGCCTTTTTCCGTGAGCCGATTGCAGTATCGCCGCCCATCGCGCTCCAGCAAGCCATGACCCTTCATCCCGCGCACCTCATAACGGAGTTGGGTCAGGGCATAAGCCTCCGCAGAGAGGCCAAAGGCTGCCCGGACGGCCTCGTGGATGTGTGCCGTCCGCCAGCCGGCAAGTTGGGCGCCGCCGTGCAGCAACACCTCCATCAGGCGCACCATCCGGGTGTCGTGGAGTTTGATGCCTGGAGTGCTTGGGGATCGTCCGTCCACAGGAAGCCGTTATCGTCTTTGCGGAAGCGAACACCTTGCCGCTGGAGTTGCCGGCGATGAAGTGATGGCCATTGAGGCGGCAGGTGATCCGCAAGGGGAGGAAGGAACCGGCGCACATCACCATGGGGCCGAGCACTTTGTCACGGACGCAAGAGTGGTAGTGCGTATAGCGGGACCACTGTCTTTTGAGGATGCGGTATTCAGGGTCACCGGTGGGGATACTTGGGCGTGCGCTTTTCCCTGTTGAGACCGTAAGGACGGAGTCCTCCTTCCGGATGCGCTTCTTCTTCATCTGTTCGGAGGGCCATTGGATCGGGATGTGGTGGTTGCGCGCGAAAGCTTCCACCCACCGCCGGCACTCATCGGTTCGCTTGGCCAAGACCTGCTTGGTGATGGGAGAGATCCCATGCACGTCGCCGTTCGCGCCGGCAGCGGGAGGTAGCCCTGGGTGACGATGCGGTCGGAACAGTGGTATACAATCCGAAGGTTTCCATCGGCCCCTCCTTCCGGCGCCGGAATCGGCGCCATGATCATCGGACAGGGGCCGATGGCCGGAATGCCGATGCCGAGTTCGCCCGGTTTTACTCCATCGCGATGGGATCGGCGAGCGAGTTGGAGTACCACCTGCCGCCGGCCAAAGATCTGAAGCCAATCCAGCCCAAGGATCACGCCGAACTATCACAACGTGCGGCCGAGTTGAAACGTATGCTGACCGCGCTGCTTCAAACGCGGAACGGCTGAAAGCTCCCGTCCTCAAGACCGTGCTATCGCGTCACGCGATCATGAAATTCATGGCGCGCGCAGGAGTTGTTAACGCTGGAGCCCTACCCGAAACAAGCGGCGGAAATTCTCCGTCGTAACACGCGCAATGGTTTCGTAATCCGTATTGCGCAGCGCGGCGAGTTTGCGGGCGGTGTGCGCCACGTGCGCCGGCTCGTTACGCTTGCCACGGTGCGGTACGGGCGCGAGGTACGGTGAGTCGGTTTCCACCAGCAGGCGGCCGTCCGGCGTCAGTCGTGCCGCCGCCTGCACATCCAGCGCCTTCGGGAACGTCACGATGCCGGCAAAGGAGATGTGAAAGTTCAACTTCAGTGAGCGTTCCGCTTCAGCCGGACCGCCGCTGAAGCAGTGCATGATGCCGCCTGGATTGGGCGGCGCCCAGTGCTCCTCGATCAAGGCGAACGTGTCGTCCCAGGCTTCGCGGGTATGGATGATCACCGGCTTCCCCGCACTGCGCGCCAGACGAAGCTGACCGGCGAAAACCGCACGCTGCGTCTCGCGGGGGGAAAAATCGTAGTGGTAATCGAGGCCGATTTCGCCGATGGCCACCACTTTCGGGTGCGCGAGCAGCGCCTCCAGGGCGGGAAGCGTCGCGGCCGTCGCCTTGACGGCATCGTGCGGGTGGATGCCTACGGTCGAGTAGATGAACTCGTAGCGATCCGCCAGGCGAATGGCCGCCTCGAGGTCAGGCGGTCCGTCGCCGGTGCCGATAGCCAGCAGAGTGCCGACTCCCGCCGCCCGCGCGCGCTCGATGGCCGCTTCCCGATCCTCGTCGAATTGCTCGCTGTCGAGGTGGCAATGCGAGTCCACCAGGCTCATTTCAAACGGGCTCCCACGGGCACATCCTCGAGGAAGGCGGCGAGCACGGGTGGCCCGCTTTCGAGGGACGCGGCGACAATCATGCCCTGCGAGGCGAGCCCGCGCAGTTTCCGCGGTTCGAGGTTGGCGGCAATCACCACTTTGCGGCCGATCAACTGGTCCGGCTGATAGGCGAGGGCGATGCCGGCGACGATGCTGCGCGGTTGCGCTTCGCCGATGTCGACGGAGAGGTGCAGCAACCTGTCGGCGCCCTTCACCTTCTCCGCCGTGAGCACCTTGCCCACGCGAAGGTCCACCTTCACGAAGTCGTCAATTGTAATGGGCGGCGCGATAGGAGCGATGTTGCTCGCCCCGGCGGGTTGCGGCGC
>JADLBG010000731.1 GCA_020847895.1 Bryobacterales bacterium | reverse complement strand
TTCCCGTCCGCCGGCGAAACCGCATACGGCCCCTCCGGCGTCACCCGTTCCGGGTCCCGGAAGAAATACAGACAGAAAAGAGCCAGAATGAAAAGAGGGAGACCGTAGACTGGACGGCTGAGATAGGTTACCAGCAGACCTCCAGCAGTCAGTCCTAGGGCGTAGTAGATGCCGTCAACAACCATCGAGGGATTGGGCCTTCGACCTTATTTTCGCAAACTGCTGGTGTTTGCGCTCCCCGCCCTCCTCTCCGCCGCCCCCTCTTCTGATCACGGGACCTTCGTCCTCGAAGGCCGCTTGAAGCCGCCACCCCGCTTCTCTCTGGTTGCCGTGTCCTCGGCTGCCGTCTCCTTCCGCGCCGAAGCCCCCGTCTACTGGGACGGAAAGTTCAAGTTCAAGAACCTCTCCCCCGGCAGTTATCAAATCGCCGTCTTCGTTCCCCGCCTTGGCGAGTTCCGCCAAACCTACAGCGTCGGCCCCGCCACCTGCGATGAGAAGGGCCGCGTGAAGATAACCGTCCTCATCCATCCCTCCCGCGCCTCCAAGCTCTACACTCCGAAAGAGCGGTTCACGGTTTCCGCTGCCCGGCTCTCCATCTCCGATAAGGCCCGCGGCGAGTACGCCGAAGCCCTCAAGAAACTCCGCAAGAGCGACGCCGAGGGCGCCGTCCGCCACCTCCGGAAGGCCGTGGAATTCTCCCCTCAGTTCGCCGCCGCCTGGAATACTCTTGGCACTGTTGCCTACCAGCGGAAGCAATATGACCAGGCGGAAGCCCATTTCCGCGAGGCCATCCGCCAGGACCCCAGTCTCTACGAACCCGTCGTCAACCTCGGCGGCGTGCTCCTCAATCTCGAAAGATTCCAGGAGTCCCTCCCCTTCAATCAAAAAGCCGCCGAGTGGCGCCCCAAAGATGCCCTCGCAAACGTCCAACTCGGCACCAACTATCTCGCCCTCGGCAAAACCTCTCTCGCTCTCAAACACTTGAAGGAGGCCAAGAGACTCGACCCCGGTCACTTCGCCAATCCACAGTTGCTCCTCTCGGAAATCTACCTCCGTCAGGGCGACGCCGGTGCTGCCGCCGCGGAGGTCGAGAATTTCCTTCGCTACCACCCTGACACGCCCCAAGCCGGGCAACTGCGAGCCTTGATCCGCAAACTCCGTGAGCAGCCCGCCGCCGCCCGCCCCTGATGCCGTCTACAGCCGCCCGCGCGTGTGCGGCGAAGGCGCCTGCAGCGCCATCCGTATCCCCAGTGGCAGCCTCGGGAAAATCGCCGTAAACAGCCGGTATCTCCATCCAGGCGTCACCACCAATTCCCCCCTGTCCAGCCCCGCCAGCGAGCGCCGCACCACGTCCTCTGCATTCATCCACAGAGACCGCCCAATCCGGTCTCGCGAAACGCCCATCACATCGTGGAATTCCGTGTAAGTGAACCCCGGGCACAGCGCCTGCACCTTCACCCCGGACCCCAAGCTTCGCAGATCCAGCGCCAACCCCTCCGTGAACGCCGCCATCCACGTCTTCGTGGCGCAATAACTCGTATTGCTCGGGCTGCGCGAAAATGCCGCCACCGAGGCCACGTTGATCACGCCGCCCCGCCCCTGCCTCACCAGGTTCCCCAAGGCTGCATGCGTCAATTCCACCGTCGCCATCACATGCACCTGGTGCATGCGCATCTGCCCCTCCAGTTCCGCCTCCCAGAACCGGTTCTTTGTCCCGAATCCCGCGTTGTTCACCAGCAGCGCCAGCCGCTCCTCGCCTCGCAGCCGCGCCGCCAGCCGTTCGCAGTCCTCGCGCAAATTCAAATCCGCCGCCAGCGCCTCGGTCTCGACAGAAAGTTCTGCCGCCAATCGCTCCAGCCTCTCCTGGCGCCTCGCCACCAGGATCAGGTCGTAACCCCGCTCCGCCAGTTGGCGCGCAAACGTCGCCCCGATGCCGGACGAGGCCCCGGTGATCATCGCCACGGGTCTAGGCGAGGGAGACAGGCTGCCGTACCTCGACTGGTTCCACCCAAACCTTGCTTGCCGCCGATTGCCCCAATTGCACTCTCCGTCCGTCAATCAGCAGCGTCACCGTATCATCGTAGTTCTGGCTCATCATCCGCAGCGAGGCGCCCGGACAAATTCCCAGGCTGTCGAAGTACTCAAGCAACTGCCGGTCCCGCTCAAACACGCTCACCACCGACGCATCCTGCTCCACCGCCAGATCCGGCAGCGGCATCCACCCTCGTTTCCTCCGCTCTTCCGGAGTGTCGAGACCAATAAAATTGCCGTGCGGACAGGCCCCTCCCGGACCAAGCCTCTCCATCAGCTTCCGCTCGAAGTCCGACGATACCGCATGCTCCAGTTGCTCGGCCTCCTCGTGTACCTTGTACCATTCCATCCCGAAGATCTCCGTCAGCATCCGCTCGATCAGATGGTGACGGTTGAGCAGCCGCGTCGCGATGTCTCTTCCCGTGCCGGTGAGGCTCAGTTGGCCATCCTTCGCCACTTGAATCAAGCCGTCGCGCTTCAACCGCTTGATCGCCATCGTCACCGCCGGGGGCGATACATTCAGCCACCGCGCAAGCGTGGCGGCAATCACCGTTTGCCCTTCGCTCTCCGCCTCGGCAATCGCTTTGAGATAGTTCTCCTTGGAGATTGTGATCCGCACGCCTTTCTTGATTTTAGCCGTTTATGATTCGTTTTCTGAAGCGGTGCTATGCTGGCCATGAAATGCGTTACCGGCTCCGTCTTTTTGTCCTCTTGTTCACTGTCACCCTGTGGCTCCCCGCCGAAGAACAGGTGGACTTGTCCATCGTTCACCGCATTCGCACGGAAGCCTTCGAGAACTCCAAGGTGATGGATCACATGTTCCACCTCACGGACGTCAACGGTCCACGCCTCACCGGATCAAGCGGCTACCGCAAGGCTGCGGATTGGGTCGTCGCCAAGGCCCGTGAGTATGGGTTGTCCAATCCCCGCCTCGAGAAGTGGGGACCCTTCGGGCGCGGTTGGGAATACTCAAAATTCTCCGCTCACATGCTCGAACCTGCCTATTCCCCGCTCATCGGCTTCCCTCTCGCCTGGTCCTCCGGCACAAACGGCCCGCTCACCGGACAACCCTCTATCGCCGTCATCCAGACGCCAAAGGATCTCGAAAACTTTAAGGGCAAACTGAAGGGCAGGATCGTGATGGTGGACCCCGTCCGCGAGACCCCGCTGCTCACGGATCCTTTGGCAAAACGCTACAGCGATGCGGACCTGCTGGGACTCGAGCAGGCTCCCGAACCCGGAGCCGCTCCCCGCAAGCTCCCCGGAGATTTTCGCACCCCCGAGCAACTCCGCGCCTTCCGTAACAAGCGCATTGTCTTCTTCAAAGAGGAAGGCGTCCGCGCGGTGATTTTCGATGGAGCCACCGCCGACGGAGGCACCGTCTTCGCCTCCAGAGGTGGATCGAATGACCTCAAAGTCCCCGTTCCGCCTCCCATGGTTGCGCTCACCCCCGAACACTACAACCGCATCGTCAGGCTGATCGAAAAGAAGATCCCGGTACGGATCGAACTCGATATCGGGGCCCGCGCCATCGAAGAGAACCAGGATTCCTCGAACGTCGTTGCCGAGATCCCCGGCATTCGGAAAAACCAGCAGCTTGTCATGATCGGCGCGCACCTCGACTCCTGGCAGGGTGGAACCGGGGCCACGGACAACGCCGCCGGCTGCGCCGTCGCCCTCGAAGTCATGCGCATCCTCAAATCGCTCCAACTCCCCATGGACCGTGCCGTTCGACTTGCCCTCTGGAGCGGCGAGGAACAGGGCTTGCTCGGCTCGAAAGCCTACGTCAAACAACATTTTGCCGATCCCGCAAGAATGGAACTCAAACCTGAACACGCCTTGCTTTCCGCTTACTTCAACCTCGACAACGGGACCGGAAAAATTCGCGGCGTCTACCTCCAGGGCAACGACATGATGCGGCCTGTCTTTTCCGCCTGGTTTTCACCTTTCAAAGATCTGGGAGCCCCCACCATCAGCATTCGCAATACCGGAGGCACGGACCACCTCTCCTTTGACGCCGTCGGCCTGCCCGGCTTTCAGTTCATCCAGGATCCGATGGAATACGGCACCCGAACCCATCACTCCAACATGGACGTCTATGACCACGTCTCGGCGGGCGATCTCATGCAAGCCGCCGCCATCATGGCTTCCTTTGTCTATAACGCCGCTACCCGCGAAGAAATGTTGCCTCGCAAACCTTTACCGAAACCTAAACCCCAAAGCTCAGACCGCCCGGCCTCTCCCCCAACCGGTGGAGCCCGGTAATCCCCCTTCTTCCCCATCGCCGCCGCCGCCAGAAACACCACCCACAGCGACACGCCCGGACGTTGCAGCGGATAATCCACAAGCGCGTGTAGGCACACCGCCGGCAGCCCGATCGCCCAAGGCAGCCGGACGCTTCCCGGTAATGTGCACGCGCCAAACCCCAGAATCAGCACGAGAAACGGAACCCCGCCTTCCGAAGCCCACTCCGCCCAATCATTGTGCGCGTGGTTGACGAAATAGCCGCTGTCAAACAGAGCGTACGCCGGATAGACCCCCGGAAACGTCCCCAAACCGTGCCCGAACAGCGGCTTGTCCTTCACCATTTCAAGTGCGGATAACAGCATCTCGCGCCGGTACCGCATAGGATCCGTATCTCTCAATTTCGGCCCCAGCGCATCCCATCCCGTAACGAGCGTCGCCGCTATCGCCAACCCAACCGTCAACAGCACGAGCACGGCTGTCCGCCGCCTCTCGAGCCACAGGAACACCGGCACTTCGAGTACAACCAGCAAGCTCCCCGCCCGCGATCCGGAAGCAATTGCCGAAGCCATCATCAGTGCGCCCGGCATCAGCCAAAGCCAGTTGATGCGCCCCTTTTCCACCGCGTTCCACAGCACCAGCGGAAGCGTCAGCAGCACGAACGAAGCGTAGTTGTTCTTGCTCTGAAACGGCCCGAATACTTGCGGCTGACCGCTCGGCCACATCCAGAAGTAGCGACCTTCGGAGGTGAAGAACTGGAGCGTCGCCGTCACGCACAAAACCACCGCGAAAATCGAGGTCCACCTCAGAAACTGCCGCATCTCGTGCCTGTCTTGAAATAGAACCGCCGCACACCAAAACGCCGCTCCAAGAACCGTCCATCCCAGGCAGGCCCGTAGCGTGAGGCCAACAATCGAACTCGTCCCTAGCGCCAGTTGCAGCAGTCCCCACAACGGCAGCGCGGCCAGGAAAACCACCGCCGGTTTATGCCGTCCGGCAAGCTGCCCCGGAGCCCACATCAGAAACCCCGCCGCGTACAGCAGAATCGCGGTGCCAGCCAGCCCGGGCCACCACAACTTCTCCAGCCACGTCGTCGCCGTCACCATCACCGCCAGCGTGAACAGCGCTCCGGCCCACCTCGTCTCACGGCCGCGCATGGACGGGCGCCAGTCCGTTTTGATGGTTCTCCAGGGTCAACGCGAACGCCGCCATCACCTGAGCATCTATCTCCTCCTTAGATGCTAGCCGGCCAGCCGCTTTCAAGAACCGTTGATTGTGATACAGAGGATCTGTGTAATCCCCGATCTTCTTTGTCACTAACGCCGCCCTCAGGTCCGCGATCCCCTCCTCGAGCGTCACCCTGCATTCAAATCCCAACTCCCTGCGGATCTTGTCAAAGCACACGCGATAATTCCTCCGGTCCGGGTTCTCAACGTGCTCCACCCTTGTCCCCGGCGCCAGCTTCTGAATCGTCCCGGCCACCTCCGTCAACGTGTAATTCAGCCGCGAGTCCCCAAGATTGAAGATCTCGCCGCTCACCAGCGCCGCCGGAGCATCAAGAGCGCAAATCAGCCCTTCACCCACATCCGAAACGTGAATGAACGGGCGCCACTGGTCCCCGTTGTAAATCGTGATGATTCCGTTCTGTAGCGCCTTGGCCGTAAGCAGATTCACCACCAGGTCGAATCTCGGCCGGTAGGAGTTCCCGAACACAGTGGCCAGCCTCAGGATCACGGGATGAAAGCTCTCCGTACGCGCCTTCAGCAGCGCTCTTTCGCTGTCCACTTTTGTCTGCGCGTATACCGAAATCGGACCGGTGGCCGACCTCTCATCCACGATCTCCTCGGTCTCTCCATAAACGCTGCACGAAGAGGCGAACACGCATCGCTTCACTCCGTATCCCTTGGCAACCTCCGTCATCATTCGCGTAGCCGCATAGTTGATCTCGAGCGCCGCGTGCCGGTCCTGTTCGCATGCCGGATCTCCCACAACCGCCGCCAGATGGATGACGGAATCCACTCCTTTCATCGCGGAAACCACACTCTGAATGTTCCGGCAATCCCCGATACAAAGTTCCAGATGCGGGTGTCCGAAAAGCTCCCGCACTGCCTCGTTGCCATAGACAAAGCTGTCGAGCAGGCGCACGGTCTTCCCTCTCGCCAACAGTTTGCGGCAGAGAATCGATCCGATATAACCGGCGCCTCCCACCACAAGCACCGGACTCGCCCCGTCGCCGCCCCCCGCGGAAACAACCTGGACATTCCGCGCCTTTGAAACACCCCCAGGCTGGGAAATCAGAGATTTGATCACGCGCGCTCCCACTGCCATTCCATTCACCAAAACGATGAACACCACAATGGCGCTCCGTGGAAGTGCTTCCGCCCGGCTTACCAGAAACGCCGCAAACAGGAAAATCAGCGTCGCCAGCGTGCTACCCCTTGCCAGCACCGTCCACTTGTAACTCGTGAAGTAGCTCCGCGACCGCGTGTAGAAACCACTGGCGAAAAAGACGGCCGGGAATACCACCGACAACGGCAGGAAGCAGTGCAGGTACCACCCGCGGAGTTCGCGCATCAACTGTGCGGTGCGGACTCCTCCCCCTCCCGTCGACTGCCATAAAACCACCGCCGCCAGCGAGGCGAGAGCCGAAAGATGCACCATCGCCGTGTCGGCCGCCATGCGTGGTAACGCCTCCTTCCAGATCACATCTTTGTATGTACGCCTCATCGCGGCATTCTCCTTCCCCTAATTGGCTGTTCCAAGCGCCGGATGGTTCGCAAGCGGTACGGTCCTCAAGGGCACGCGGTGCTCCGCGATTATGTCCTTCACTGCCGCAATCACGTCATCTACATCCTCGTCCGTCATCCGCGGATACAATGGAAGTGAGACATAACCTTCGTATAACTCCTCGGCTATCGGAAACTCCCGCGCGCAATATCCGAAACGCGCTTCGTAGTATGGGTGTCTATGGAGAGGGATGAAGTGCACGCTTGCGCCGATCTGCCGCCGTTTTAGTTCTTCGATGAATTCTGACCGGCTGATCCGCAGCGCGCTTCGCCGCAACCGGACCGGATAGAGATGGTAAACGTGCACGCGCTCCGGCAATTCCACTGGCAGTTCCAACTCCTCAAACCGCCCGAACGCCGCCTCATAGCGTCCTGCTATCTCCCTGCGCCGGGCAATGAACGAATCCAGCCTTCTCAACTGGTGAAGTCCGAGCGACGCCTGCACATCGGTCATGTTGTCCTTGTAGCCTGCCTCCTGAATCTCGTAGTACCAGGATCCGGATTCCGCATAGCGCCTCCACGCGT
>JADLBG010000730.1 GCA_020847895.1 Bryobacterales bacterium | reverse complement strand
GAACACAATCACCTGGTCCGTCGGCCGGATATACCGGGTTCGCGGCGTCCCAGGCAGATACGTCACCTCCGAAACGCGCACCTTCGCGTTCTCAAACTTCACCTTCTTCGGCAACTCCGCCCCCGCCACGCCAAATACCATCACCAGCGTTGCCAGCGACGAAAACAATGCGGCAAAAATCAGCATCTTCATCTTCAGCCTCCTCTTCACCTGACTGTTCTTTACCACCGGCGCGTAGCCGCGCGGTTACTCAAAACCTGATCACCGCCCGCCCCGTGATCTGCCCCTGCGCCAACTTCCCAATCAACTCGGGAACAGCCTCAATCCCATACGTCGCCACCTTCGGCCGCGCCACTCCTTGCGCTGCCAGCGCAAACACCTTCTCCAGATCCGCCCGCGACCCGAGATAGCTCCCCTGAATGCGGATCCCCTTCAACACCGTCTCCGTCACGGAGAACGTGTAGGTGTCCGTCGTCAGCCCCACCAGGATCAGGCTGCCGCGCCGCTTGAGACATGAGAACGCCACCGGCGCCGCCGCCGCCGATGCCGTGAACACGATCGCCGCATCCGCCCCGCCGTGCTCCTTCACCAGCACCTTGCGCGCATCCTCCGCCGCCACCGCCGCGTCCGCCCCCAGTTGCCTCGCGAACTCCAGTTTCTCCGCGCCCACATCCACCACCGCCGTCCGCGCGCCGATGTGCTTCGCGTATTGCAGCGCCAGGTGACCCAATCCTCCAAACCCGAAGATCGCCACCAACTGTCCCGGCCGTACATGCGCCTCCCCCAGCGCCCCCATCGCCGTCCACCCCGCGCAGCACAACGGAGCCGCCTCCTCCGCCGTCAAACCCTCCGGAACGCGGATCAGGTTCTGCGCCGCCACGATTCCCTCCGTCGTCAACGCCCCCTGTCGCGTATAGCCGTGGTTCGCTTGCTTTGCGCAATACCGCTCAAACCCTGCCCGGCACATCTCGCATACTCCGCACCCCGCCGCGAAATACGTGATCCCCGCGCGTTCCCCCACCACCACATTAGTAACACCTTCCCCCACCGCCTCCACCACCCCAATCCCCTCGTGCCCCAGCACCAGCGGCGTCAACGGCAGTTTCTCCAACCCTGTGATCATCACGTCCGAATGGCAGATCCCGCAAGCCTCCATCCGCACCCGCGCTTCTCCCTTCCCGGGCTCCGCAACGGGCATCCTCTTGATCTCCACCGGTCCTCGCGGGACACTCAGGCACGCGGCTATCGCTTCACTTGGCATCTTTCTTACTTTACCCTGCTATACTCTCCTCTAACTCTGGAGACCTGGAGGTCCCGATGTTTCACGGCGAAATCACGCCTGACATTGCCAAGGGCTTGAAGGAACTGCGGCAGCGCATCCAAGCCGCGCAAATCCCCTCATCCAAGCTCGATGAAACCCTCAACCTCGCCTCGTGGAATATCCGCGAATTCGGCAAGAAACCTCGCCGTCCCGAATCACTCCATTTCATCGCCGAAATCATCGGCCAGTTCGATCTCGTCTGCATCGTCGAACTCCGCGATAACCTCGACGACTTCAACACCGTCCTCAAATACCTCGGCCCCACCTGGCGCGCCGTCGTCTCCGACTACGATTTCGACCCCGGCGGCAATCGCGAGCGTCTCGCCTTCGTCTATGATGAGCGCGCCGCCCGTTTCACCGGCCTCGCCGCCGAAGCCGGTCCCCCGCGTAAGAAAAACGCCGAGGGCGAATACGTCTCCCAGATCACCTTCTGGCGTAGTCCCTTCCTCGCCTCCTTCCAGGCCGGCGACTTCGACTTCATCCTCCTCAGCGCCCATATCCGCTGGGGCGACAGCGAAGAACAACGCATCAAGGAACTCTCGCTCCTCGCCGATTGGGTCGATCAGCGCGCCCGTGAAAAACACGGCTGGGACAAAGACGTCATCGTCATGGGCGATTTCAATATCCCCTCCCTCGACTCGCCCCTCTACAATGCCGTCTCCGCCAAAGGTCTGCAAATGGTGGAGGCCATCGCAAAAAAAGACATCGGCTCCAACCTCGCCAAGGACAAACGCTACGACCAGATCCTCCACTACCCCAAATTCACCTCCGCCTTCACCCAATCCGGCGGCGTCCTCGACTTCTTCCTCAACAGCCAGTCCATCCCCGGCCTCTACGTCACCGACCCGCCCACCAAGGCTAAGTTCACGTATGAGATGTCCGACCATCTCCCCATTTGGGTCCAACTCAACACCGACACCGACACCGAACGCCTCGACCGCATCATCGCCGCCGGCGCCTGAGCAGGGTCACTTCCCCCCCGCCGCTCACCACCGCCCTTCGTCTGATAATCCGGATACGCCGGCTTCCTGTACACCGCCACTTCCACCGCCCTCTCGAACTGCGTATCATGCCCCTCGCGCCACGCCTTCGGATCGAACTCCACCTCCACATCCGGATACACTCCATGATTCTCCACGTCCCACTTCCCATCCGGATTCCAGAACGCGAAGTCAGGAGCCGTCACCATTCCGCCGCTGCGCCGCCTCATCGCCCCCACCCCACACGGCGTCATCGTCACCCACGCGTAATTCCAGCCGTACGCCCAATCCCCCATCCCCTGATCCTCTTCAGCGCCGCCGCCATCCGTCCGATGAACTCCGGGCGCTCGCTGTTCGATACACGCCACGGCTCGCCTCCGTCACCGGAGCCGTCCGCGCCGCTTCACCCTACACAATCTGCTTAACGACGTGCCCTTCCACTTCCGTCAGCCGCTCTCTCCGCCCCTGGTGCATGTAGCTCAACGCATGCTGATTCAGCCCAAGCTGATTCAGGATCGTCGTGTGCAGATCCCGGAAGTGAACCGGATCCTCAATTGCCCGCAGCCCGATCGCATCCGTCGCCCCCACCACCTGCCCGCCTTTGATGCCGCCCCCCGCCAGCCACACCGAAAAGCCCAAATTGTGATGGTCGCGCCCCTTGCCCCCCTGCGCCTCCGGCGATCGCCCGAACTCGCCGCCCCACACCACCAGCGTCGAATCGAGCAATCCCCTCTGCTTCAGGTCGTTCAGCAGCGCCGCAACCGGCACATCCGTCTGCGCCGCCATCCGCAGGTGGTTCTCTTCAATATCGTCGTGCGCGTCCCATTGCATGTTGCCCGGCCCGCCGCCGCTCACCACGCACACGAACCGCACCCCCTTCTCCACCAGCCTCCGCGCCAGCAGGCACCGCCGCCCGTAATCGTCCGTGGGAGTCTTCCCCACGCCGTACATCTCCAGCGTTGCCTGCGATTCCTTCGATATATCGAAAACCTCCGGAGCCTCCGTCTGCATCTTGAACGCCAGGTCATACGCGTTCATCCGCGCCGCGAACTCCTCTGACTCCGCCTTCGGACCCGCCATGTTCATCTCGCGGATCAAATCCACCGTCTTCTTCCGCTCCGCCTCGTTCACGCCCTTCGGCAGATCCAGGTTCAGCAACGGCTTCTTCCCCGGCCGCAGCATCGAGGGCTGATAAACCGCAGGCAGGAAGCCGTTCATGTACATCGGCTGGCCCGCTTCCAGCGCGCCCTTCGGATCGGGCATCACCACATACGCCGGCAGCGAATCACTTTCCGTGCCCAGTCCATAGATCACCCACGCCCCCATCGCCGGAAATCCCGGAATGATGCGCCCCGTCATCATCTGGTACTGCGCCGCCGAATGCACCACCATGTCCCCGTGGCATGACCGGATCACCG
>JADLBG010000729.1 GCA_020847895.1 Bryobacterales bacterium | reverse complement strand
TCTGCGGATGCTGCGTGATCGCCGGAGCCTGGCCCGCCGTGTAATCCACCTTGTACACGGCATTGCCGCTCCACGAAGCGTAATAGAGGCTCCCCGTCGGGCTGACCGCAAGCGCCACCGGCGACGCGATACCCGTGGCGAAATCCGCAGCCTGCTTGGTCACCGGATCCAGCGCTCGAATCCAACCCCGGCAGTAGTCCGCGAAGAAGTACTTCCCATTCCACATGCTCGGAAAGTTACCCGTCGTCGGACTGTAAAACGCGGCCCCTATAATCGCGCATCCGCCCGCCGTCCCGTCGCCCGCGTGGGCATAGGAAAAGATCGGGCTCTTATAATTCGGGTTACTCGTTGGCCCCTCCGTCTCCGGCCAGCCGTAATTCGCCCCCGCCTGCCCCTCGTTGATCTCCTCGTACGAGTCCTTCCCCACATCGTTGATGTACATCCGCCCCGTCCCCTGAAACGCGAAGTTGAACGGATTGCGAAGCCCCAAAGCCCAAATCGCCCGGTTGTTCCCCGTCACCCCAACGGCGTTGTAGAAAGGATTGTCCGTGGGAATCGAGCCATCCGCGTTCAACCGCAGCACCTTCCCCAACCGGTTGCTCATGGTCTGCGAGTTCGCCGAGTTCCCGTTCTCCCCTACCGCGATATACAACTTCCCGTCCGGCCCGAACTGCATCGCGCCGCCGTTATGAATGGAAGCGTAAAGGTCCTCGAATTCCATGAGAATCAATTCACTGCCCGCTGCGGCTACATCCCCCGACTGTGTAAAGCGGCTCAGCCTGTTATGGGCCGGATTCCCCGGCACCGTGTAGTACACATAGACGTACTGGCTGTCCGGAACCACCACGCCCACCAACCCGCGCTCGATCGACGTGTCCGTCTGTACCGTCAGAAATGGAGTGGAGAGCAATACCCCATCCTTAATCACACGCAACTGCCCGCCCTGCTGGCAGATGAACAGCCGTCCATCGGGCGCGAACGCCATCGCCGTCGGCACACTGATTCCAGTAATCGCCTGCTCCGTAAACCCGCTCGGCAGGGTTGCCCCCGAAAGAGCAAACAGCCATCCAAAACCGAGCAACGCCGCTATGTAAACTTTCATCCCTACCATGACCACTTCAGTGAAAATGTGCGATAAGTTAGAAAACTCGAACACAACCAAGAGGGGAGGACCAGACGTGAGACCATTATATTCTTTCTTGCCGATTTCGCTCCTTGTTTCTGCATTCTTTTCCATGCCCGCCCGCGCCGCTTCCTGCGAGAGCCTGGGCTCTCTTGCGCTGCCCCAAACCACCATCACTTCCGCGCAGTCCGTGTCCGCCGGGCGCTTCCAACCACCCTCTTCCCCCGGTCCGACGCCCTTCAGGAACCTCCCCGCGTTTTGCCGCGTCGTCGCCACTCTGAAACCGGCAAATGACTCCGATATCAAAATCGAGGTCTGGATGCCCGCCGAAGGCTGGAATGGCAAGTTCCAGGCTACCGGCAACGGCGGATGGTCCGGGGCCGTGAACCACGGAGCCTTGGCCCGCGCCCTCGCCCTTGGCTACGCCGCCGCCGGCACCGACACCGGACACTCCGGCGGCCGCGGCGAGTTCGCCCTCGGCCACCCGGAAAAATTGATCGACTTCGGCTATCGCGCCGTCCATGAGATGACCGTCAAAGCCAAAGCCATCATCGCCGCCTACTACGGCAACGGCCCCCGCCTTTCTTACTGGGTCGGCTGCTCCTCCGGCGGAAAGCAAGGCCTCAAGGAAGCCCAGCAATATCCCGCCGACTATGACGGCATCCTCGCCGGAGCCCCCGCCAACTACTGGACCCACCTCATGGTAGGAGACCTCTGGGTTTCCCAAACCACACTCAAGGATCCTGCCGCTTACATCCCCAAAGAAAAATACCCCGCCCTCCACAAAGCCGCCCTCGCCGCTTGCGACGCCCTCGACGGCGTCACTGACGGCCTCATCGAAAACCCCATGCGCTGCCGCTTTGACCCCGCCGTCCTCGCCTGCAAAGACGGCGACAGTCCAGCCTGCCTCACGACACCCCAGGTCGAATCGGCCCGCAAGATCTACTCCGGCCCCGTCAACCCGCGCACGAAAAAACAGATATTCCCGGGCCTCGAACCCGGAAGCGAACTCGGCTGGGGCCCCTTGGCCGGCGGACCCCATCCTTTCCAGATCGCCGACGACCATTTCAAGTACGTTGTCTTCAAAGACCCCAACTGGGATTTCAGGACCCTCAACCTCGATTCCCACGTCGCCCTCACCGACAAGATCGACAAAGGCACACTCAACGCCATCAACCCGGACCTGCGCAAGTTCCTCGGCCGCGGCGGAAAGATGATCCTCTACCACGGCTGGAATGACCAGCTCATCGCCCCGCGAAACACCGTGAATTACTACGAAAGCATGGTTGCCAAATCGGGCGGCGCGGCCAAGGTCAGCCAGTCCATCCGCCTCTTCATGGCCCCCGGCATGGCCCACTGCGCCGGCGGCGAAGGTCCCAACACCTTCGACGCCCTCACCGCCCTCGACCAATGGGTGGAACACGGCAAAGCCCCGGAACAGATCATCGCCGCCCACCGCGCCGATGGCAAGGTTGACCGCACTCGCCCCTGGTGCCCCTACCCTCAAGTGGCCAAATACAAAGGCAGCGGCAGCACTGACGATGCCGCCAACTTTGTCTGCGCCCCGCAGAAAGGGAGGTGAACTACTTCAACTGACGATACACCTCGAGCGCCTGACGGTATAACTCGGCGGCCTTGCTTTCGGCCGGCGTCTTCGGATTACGCTGTAACTCTTCTACCCATTTCCGGTAGTAAGCCGCATCCGCCCGAAGGTCCCACTTACCCGGTAATTGCATCGGACCCGTGTGCGCCATCCGCACGGTGGCATCGTTTCTTGCATGGCATCGCGCCGCTACCCAACTATAGGGGGTCACATCCAGGTCGAGTGCACTTCGAAACCGCTTCCCCGCGGGCTTCCACTTCTGAATCACCTTCCCGTTGGCGACCAGTTCCACGCGGTCCAGAGCGTCGCGCGAGACGGCCTCGATCCGTCCACGCAGATGCCCGCCTTCCACCTTCGGATCGAAGAACAGAACCGGCCCGTTGGACACCATCACGCGGCCTGCCTTCAAAGCTTCATACCACTTATCCACGCGGAAGGCGCCCTGTAAGTTCACATACATCCGATTGTAACCTACTGGATTCGGTAATACTCCGCTTGCCGACCCGGCGCTGGGAGGCACTAACCAACCCAGATTCCAATAACGGTAGATGAGTTCGAGCGAGTAATCGGAGAACCCTTGCGGACCGGGGAAAGCGTCGATATCCCGCTTCCTTCCCCAGGCCTCGTTGTCGTACATGCCGTACTGGTCGTAATGATTGTGGAGCAGCCCGATCGAGTCCGGGCGCTCCAGCGCCATCATCACCGGAGCTTCCCACCAGATCGGCTTCTCCAGATCGAACCATGGAAACAATCCCTGCTTCCGGCTGCGCGCCTTGCGGACAAAGTCTATCCCCGGCGGGTCCCAACTCTCCGTTGTTGGCTTACCCGGAGCGACTACCGCATCGAGCCCCAGCGCT
Organism: Bryobacterales bacterium; assembly: GCA_020847895.1. GTDB lineage: Bacteria > Acidobacteriota > Terriglobia > Bryobacterales > Bryobacteraceae > CADEFT01. The sequence continues at coordinate 4,297 of JADLBG010000729.1, read as the reverse complement.
TCCCGCAACCCGTGGAACATCCACGCGCCGCCGCCACGTTCATCCTCGGCGTTGGTCACGGTCATCCAATTCCAACCGCCCGTCTTGACCGTCCATTCCGCCGGCAGCGCCCGCCCGGCATACTGGTTCTGCCGGTTCCACATCGTGAAGACTACTCCGAGGTTGAGGTCCTCAGCATCGAGCAGCAAAGGTACATCCGCCGTGGGCCGATGGACGTGCATGTCGCCGCTCCACCAGCCCCGCTCGCGCATGCGGATCCATGGCCGCAGCCGCAGTTCCACTTTCGACGGCGCTGCCTCCCGCACCTCGACTTCGCGCACCACCCGCTGGTATTCGAGGCCGTGTTCGGCGATGATCCGGCAGTGTCCCGGAGGCACGGCCAGCGTCGCGCTCCCCTTCACGACAAACGACCGCGGGTAGGGCGAACCTGCGTCGGACCGGCCCGGCCTGCGGCTCAGGATGGAGCCTTCCGCCTGATACATCTTGCCATCCGCGCCGTGTACCTCGAGCCTCGCCGCCACGGGGCGGTTGCTCTCGTCACGAAGCTCGATCCGCAATTCCGCCGCGCCAGCCGTAGCCAGGCAGACGAGGAGGCCAAAACACATTCGCCGCATTTGGCCCGATCATATCGCAGGCGTCGCCCCGCGTTGCGGCGCGCACGCCGCTGGAATACGCTCAGATGCATGTCACACCGCCGGCAATTCCTCACCCGCACCATCCTGCTGCCTTCGCTCATTTGCAAGCTCCACGAGCAGGCGGAGCCCATGCTTGCCGCCCAGGCCGGCGGCGCGCCCGCCTATGATCTCCTCATCCGCGGCGGCCGCGTGGTGGACCCTTCGCAGAACCTGTCCATGGAAGCCGGCGTGGCCATCCGGCAAGGCAGGGTGGCGCGCATTGCCCCGGAAATCGCCGAATCGGAGGCGCGCCGCGTCTTCGATGCGCGCCGGATGATCGTCACCCCCGGGCTCGTGGATGTCCACGTGCATGTCTATGACGGCGTCGCCCCGCTCGGCATCCCCGCCGATCCGAACTGCATCGCAAAAGGAGCCACCTCCGTGGTCGATGCCGGCTCCGCCGGAGCGCACACATTCCCCGGCCTGCGCCAATATGTCATTCGCGTCGTCGAGACCCGGGTCTATGCGCTGCTCAATATCTCCGTCGTCGGGCAATCCACGCTGTCCCCGGACAACCCGTTCGGCGAGCTGCTGGATTTACGATATGCCAATCCGAAACTCGCCATCCGCACTATCGAGCAGAACCGCGACGTGATTCTCGGCGTGAAAATCCGCCTCACGAAGAACATCGCCGGCGAGCATGATTTGCAGGCCCTTGCCCTGGCGCGCGAAGCTGCCGATGCCGTTAATCTCCCGTTGATGGTGCACATCGGAGGCGCATACTCCCCGCTGCCGAAGATCCTCGCCATGCTGAAGAAGGGCGACCTCATCACCCACACCTTCCACGGCCACCAAGGCGGCATCCTCGACGAACGCGGACGCGTTCTGAGCGAGGTGCGCAAGGCGGTGGAAAACGGCATCCTGCTCGACGTGGGACACGGCGCCGGGAGCTTCTCGTTCCGCGTCGCCGAAAAGGCATTCTCTCAAGGCGTTCTGCCGGGCACCATTTCGAGCGATGTCCACCAATACAACGTGAACGGGCCGGTGTACGACCTGGCGACAACGCTGTCGAAGTTCATGCACATGGGACTGAGCATCGAGGACGTGGTGCGGCGCGCGACGGCCAATCCCGCCAGGGCTCTCGGGTTCCCCTCCGGAACCGGCTCCCTCAAAGAGGGATCGACAGCGGACGTCGCCATCTTCGAATTGCGCGAAGCGCCCTGGCAGATGGTGGACTCATTGGGCGAGAAGCGCCCCGGCAAGTGGCGCCTGAAGCCCGTGGCCACCATCAAAGCCGGTCGGCCTTATGGAAACTCCGTGATTCCGGTCTAATAGCTATATGCGTGTTTCCCGGCTCATCTTCGTATTGGCGCTCGCTCCCGCCCTGGCACAGGAGCTCGAATGGACCGAAGTCCGGCAGCTTGGCCTCGAGGGACAGGGCTGGACGGACGTGCGGCATCCCTATGACCGGCTCCCGGCCAAGGCGGAGAAGATGGTGCGGCCGCCTGTTTGGCGGCTGTCGCAGGATTCGGCGGGGATGAGCGTGCGGTTCTCCACCGCCGCGCCCTCTATCTCCGTGCGCTGGACACTGCGCCGCGAGCAACTCGCGCTGCCGCACATGCCGGCGACGGGCGTGAGCGGCCTCGACCTGTATGTGCGCCACAACCACCAATGGCGATGGCTGGCAAACGGCCGCCCCGAGCATAAGACCAACGAGCAGGTGATGGTAAAGGATTGGACGGGCGGACGCCGCGATTATCTGCTCTACCTTCCGCTCTACAACGGCGTCGATTCGGTGGAGGTTGGCGTGCCTGCCGGAGCGAAGCTCGAGCGCGGCGCCCCGCTGCCCAAATCCGAGCGCCCCATCGTCTTCTACGGAACGTCGATTCTGCAAGGCGGCTGCGCCTCGCGCCCCGGCATGGCGTATCCGGCGCTGGTGGGACGAATCCTCGACTGGCCCACCATCAACCTCGGCTTCTCCGGAAACGCGCTGTCCGAGCCGGAAATGGCGCAGTTGCTGGCCGAACTCGATCCGGCGGTGTATATATACGATAGCCTGCCGAATCTCAACCCTCAGCAGGTGCGCGAGCGCACGGAACCGTTTCTGCGCACCCTGCGCAAGGCGCATCCGCAAACACCCATTGTCCTGATCGAAAACGTGATCTACACGAATGCGGACTTCGTGGAATCGCGGCGAGTGTCGGCGGCGGACAAGAACTCAGCTTTGCTCGCCATCTATAAAAAACTGGTGGCGGAAGGGGACAAGCGTCTTTCTTATGTGAAGGCTCCGGCGCTGCTCGGCAATGATGGGGAGGCCACGGTGGATGGCACACATCCCACCGACCTGGGGTTCCGCCGCATGGCGGATACAATCGCGCCGGCCGTCCGCAAGTGGTTGAAGCATTGAGCAGGTATTGAGCAGGGATTCCGCTTTACGTAGACGGCGGGGCTAATGTAGCCTTATCTCAAGACAACCGGAAAAACCGGCGGCGGACCGGCAGCATTCGCGGTCCTTTGCACATGAGGAGCGGAACCATGCAGCTACGCGTACTCGCCTTTGTTCTGGCCGGCGGCAAGGGAACAAGGCTATATCCGCTGACGAAGGAGCGCGCCAAACCGGCGGTGCCCTTTGGCGGGCAGTACCGGATCATCGATTTTGTCCTGAGCAACCTGCTGAATTCCGGTATTTACTCCATCTACGTGCTGATTCAGTTCAAGAGCCAGTCCCTGCTACAGCACCTCCGGGACGGGTGGGAGTCGTCCGGGATGTTGAAGAATCATTTCATCATTCCGGTGCCGGCGCAAATGCGGTCCGACGGGGAGGTTTGGTACCGGGGAACCGCGGACGCGATCTATCAGAACATTAACCTGATCGAGCAGGCGGATCCGCACCTGGTATGCATCTTCGGCGCGGACCACATCTACCGGATGAATATCCGCGACATGGTGGAGTTCCACGAACAGAAGCGGGCGCAGGTGTCGGTGGCGGCGATCCCCGTGGAGATGCGGTATGCCAAGGAGTTCGGAGCCATCGAGGTTGCGGCGGACGGGATGATCCAGGGGTTTCACGAGAAGAAGGCGCAAGTCCCTTCGATGCCGGATGACCCGGGAATGTTTTATGCCTCGATGGGGAATTACATCTTCTCGACGGGGCTGTTGCTGCGGGAGCTGTATGCGGACGCGGTACGGGAAGATTCAGCGCACGATTTCGGGCGCGACATCCTGCCGCGGCTGGTGGGGCGCGGGGATATGTACGCCTATGACTACCGCAGGAACAAGATTCCGGGCGATCCGGAAGACGCCATTGCGTACTGGCGCGATGTCGGGACGCTCGACGCATATTATGAGGCGAGCATGGACCTGCGGGCAGTGTCGCCGCAGTTGAATCTGTTTAACAGAAAATGGCCGCTGCGCACCGCGGGCTACGATGATCCGCCGGCGAAGTTCACGTTCGACGAGGACGGACGGCGCGGGCAGGCAATCGATTCGATCGTGGCCGGCGGGTCAATTCTTTCCGGCGGAGTGGTAAGGAATTCGGTGATCGGACGGGCCGTCAAGGTGCATACGGGCGCGGTGGTGGAGGACTCGATCATCTTTGACAATTGCGATATCGGGCGGCATTCCCGGGTGCGGCGCGCCATTTTGGATAAGAACGTGCGCCTGCCGCAGGCGACGCAGATCGG
>JADLBG010000728.1 GCA_020847895.1 Bryobacterales bacterium | reverse complement strand
GGCGGAAGGCGTTCATCGTGACGCGCGTTGGCGATACGGCCATGGCGGTTGGCCTGTTCCTGCTGTTTCACAACCTTGGAACCCTGCGCATTCAAGATCTGATGCACGCCGCGCAGAGCCAGTGGCCCGTTGGCTCTTCCTATGCCATCGCGGCGGCGGCGCTGCTGTTGGGCGGGGCAGTCGGGAAATCCGCGCAACTGCCATTGCAAACCTGGCTCCCGGACGCAATGGCCGGGCCCACGCCGACCAGCGCATTAATCCACGCCGCGACGATGGTTACGGCGGGCGTCTACCTCATCGCGCGGACGCATGTGCTCTTCACATTGGCGCCGCCTGTTCAGTTCGCCGTGGCGGTTGTGGGGGCGGCGACGCTTCTGATGGCCGGCTTCAGCGCGCTTACCCAGAGCGACATCAAGCGTGTGTTGGCTTATTCCACCATCAGCCAGATCGGCTACATGTTCCTTGCCCTGGGTGTGGGAGCGTGGAGCGCCGCCATCTTCCACTTCATGACGCACGCCTTCTTCAAGGCCCTGTTGTTCCTCGCGGCGGGCATCGTGATTGAAGCGTTGCACCACGAACACAACATCTTTCGCATGGGTGGATTGCGCAAGGAACTGCCCGTAGCCTTTTGGATGTTTCTTATCGGCGGCTGCGCGCTGGCGGGCCTGCCGCTGATCACCGCCGGCTATTACAGTAAGGACCTCATCCTTTGGAGCGCAGCCAACTCCGCGGCCGGCGGCATGGGTCTGTGGGCGGCGGGAATGGCCGGAGTTGTTCTCACATCCCTCTACACGTTCCGGCTCATCTTCGTGGTGTTCTTCGGCCGGCTCGAAACCGCGGTGAGTCATCGTCCGGGCCTGGCGATGGTGGTTCCGGCGTGCATTCTCGCCTTCCTTTCCATTGTTGGAGGCTTCGATAAGGTTCCGTTCGAGGCGTTACTGGCAACCGCCTTGCCGCAATTGCGCGAAGCGGGAGGGGGGATGAGCGAGGCGCTTGCCTCGGCAGCGGCCGGCCTCGCGTTTCTCGCCGGTTTCCTGGCCGCCTGGTACGCGTACCTGCGGAATCCCTCGCTTGCCCGCGCGGCGGCGGCTAACCCGGCAGGCCGCCTGCTTCATCGCTTCTGGTTCTCGGACTGGGGCATGGACTGGCTCTACGACCGGGTGTTTATCCGGCCTGTGGTATGGGCGGCGTCCGCCAACAAGGCTGACGTCATCGATTCCATTTACGACGGTCTTGCAAGCGCGGCCGCGCTCTGCTATCGCCTCTTGAGCGCGACGCAAACGGGCAAGCTGCGTTGGTATGCCGCGTGGATTGCCGGCGGCTCCGTAGTGACACTGGCTATTGTGATGTGGTTATGATCCTGCTTTGCCTCATCCTGATCCCGTTAATCGCCGGCGCCCTGGCGTGGGCCGCGGCGCGATGGAGCCTTTCCGCCTGCCGGTGGATCGCGCTGCTCGCGGTGGCGGCGGATTTCGCCCTCACGCTCCTGTTGTGGGGCTCCCATACGCCGGCGGGCCTCGGCGCGTGGCTCGCGGAGGCCGATTGGGAGTGGATTCCCCACCTCGGCATCCGGTTTCACCTGGCCCTTGACGGACTGAGCCTGCTCCTGCTGATGCTGACGTTTTTTCTCGGCGCGCTCTCCGTTTTGGCTTCCTGGCGGGAAATTACGGAAGGTGTGGGCTTCTTCCATTTCAACCTGCTGTGGATTCTCGCCGGCATCGCCGGCGTTTTCCTCGCCGTGAATCTCTTCCTCTTCTACTTCGCCTGGGAATTGATGCTGGTGCCGATGTATTTTCTGATCGCCATCTGGGGTCACGAGAATCGCGTGTATGCGGCCGTCAAATTTTTCATTTTCACGCAACTGAGCGGGTTGCTGATGCTGGTGGCCATTCTGGCGCTCGTCTTCGTGCATCACAGCGCTACGGGGGTTTACAGTTTCGAGTATCAGGACCTGCTGGGCACAGCCATGTCTCCGGGGGCGGAGATGTGGATGATGCTCGGTTTCTTCATCGCCTTCGCGGTCAAATTGCCGGCGATCGTGCTGCACACATGGCTTCCCGATGCGCACACCGAAGCGCCGACGGCCGGCAGTGTCATCCTGGCGGGACTTTTGTTGAAGACCGGAGCATACGGCATGCTGCGGTTCGTCCTGCCGCTGTTTCCCCATGCCGCCTCCTCCTTTGCTCCCATCGCGATGGCTCTGGGAGTGGCTGGAATCCTCTACGGGGCTTTGCTTGCCTTCGGGCAGACCGATCTCAAACGGCTGGTGGCCTACACCAGCGTGAGCCACCTGGGATTCGTGCTTCTGGGAATCTTCGTGTGGAACCCTCTCGCGCTTCAAGGCGCGGTGATGACGATGATCTGCCATGGGATCAGCACGGGCGCGCTCTTCATTCTTGTAGGCGCGCTTCAGGACCGCATCCACACGCGGGAAATGGACCGCATGGGCGGAATCTGGTCTACGGCTCCCCGCCTGAGCGGCGCGGCTCTGTTCTTCGCTCTCGCATCGCTCGGACTTCCGGGACTCGGCGACTTCGTGGGCGAATTCCTGGTTCTGCTCGGCGCCTACCGGCAGAGCATCGTTCTGGCTACATTGGCCGCCATCGGAGTCCTGTTTGCCACCTTTTACGCGCTACAGTTCGTGCAGCGCGCGTTCCAGGGGCCGAATACGCTGAACTGGCGGATTCCGGATCTCGTGCCGCGCGAGGGTCTGGTAGTGGCGGTGATGATCATCGCGCTCCTCTGGCTCGGCCTCTATCCGCGTCCCGTGCTGAACACGTTTGAACCCGTGATGGCGCGGATCGAGCAAATGGCTCCGGGGAGATGAACGTGACAGGACAGGATTTTGTTGCGCTGCTTCCTTTGCTGATTCTTGCCGCGACGGCCATCGCCGTAATGCTGGCGGTGGCGGTCCGCCGCTCACATGCCATCTCCGCCACGATTTCATTCATTGGCCTGGCGATTTCCTTCGGTTCGCTTTGGATCGCCGCCCCGGAGTTGCCGCGCCAGGTGACGC
>JADLBG010000727.1 GCA_020847895.1 Bryobacterales bacterium | reverse complement strand
TTGCGAGGAAGAGATCAGCCCGAAGCGACTGGCTGCCGTGCCGTGGTCGCCTTACTGCATCCGCTGTCAGGAGATGGCCGACCGCCATCGCGAGAAGTTCGACGATTCGGACCTCTTCGAAGAGATGATGACGGCAGCCTAAGCACCTTAAAGTCTTTATGAAAGGCGCGGCTGGAAACCGCGCCTTTCGTGTCTGGTAACCCTCCCGTTCAGACGATACCGATGGCGGATTGCATTCTGCCGGCGGTGCCCTGATCGCGGCGGTAGGAGTGGAATTCTCCGGAAGCGCATTTGGTGCACGCCTGTGCGCAGAATATGCGTTCGGCCGGCAGTCCTGCCTCCAGCAGTTGTCTCCGATTCACTTCCACGAGGTCGAGAAATGGACTTTCCTGCTTCGAGCGGCTGTTGAGCCATGGCTCGAAACGCCCCATGACTTCGCGTCCGACCTCGTAGCAGCAGGCGCCGATCGCAGGGCCTATTGCCGCAGTAAGGTCACTTGGCGCACAGTCAAATTCCTCACCCAGGCGGCGAACCGTCTTGACGGCAATCGAACTGGCGCTTCCCCGCCAGCCGGCGTGAATAGCCGCTACGGCCCGCCGCTGCGAGTCCGCGATCAGGATGGGCACACAGTCGGCTGTCCGCACTGTGAGGAAGATTCCGCGCCGCTTTGTAATCAATGCGTCGCCCTCCCCCAGCACCCCTTCCTGAACCCCTGCCGTAACCACCACATCCGAATGGATTTGCTTCAAGGTTGCGGATGGCCGAAGGTTCCAGAATTCCGAGTGGCGGGTGCCGAAGCCGTGCTCGAGCCAGGGGTAAGCAAGCAGGGGGGAACACTGGATAACGTTGCGTGAGTCCTTCTGAAAAAAGGGAGAAATCCACAGCACCGCCCTCATCTTAACACGCGCACCGGCGCCTCCGGTTCTGGTCCAAATCTTGCTCCAAATCAACGCTACGCTTACCTTTATGGATTTTGAGACTCTGGCGCGGGAACACAAGGACGCGGTTTACCGCCAGCTCCTGCGCATGTGTCACAACCGGGAAGACGCGGAGGACATTCTTATCGAAGCCCTGGTGAAGGCTTTCCGCTCAAGGGGAGAACTTCGGGACCCGGAATCGTTTCGGGCATGGCTGGCCCAGATCGCGCGCCGCACCTACCACCGCATGAGGAAGAAGCAGGCTCATCACCCCACCATGGGCATTGACAGACTTCCTCCGGGCATTCCGGAGTTGCGTTCCGCCGCTCTGCAACCGGATGAAGCGGCGATGGAAGAGGAACTGGACGTTCACCTCAAACAAGCTTTCGATGCGCTTCCAGCGATCTACAGGGAAGTATACCTGTTGCATGACATCGAGGGATTCTCTGCCAGGGATGTCTGCGCTCGCCTGGGGCTGAGCCTGCTGGCGGTGAAATCGCGATTGCGGCGCGCCCGGGAGATGGTTCGTGTCCACCTTGACCGGGTCATACATCCTGCCAGTTGAAAAGCAAGAAAAAAGCCGCGGTTCACAAGGAGCCGCGGCGGCTGGAGCTTACACTGAAAAAGAGACAGGAAGGAGTGCCAGACAGGCACCGTTTCCGGCTCTCGGAACTAGCAGACGCCTTCGCATGGTCTGTTCTGCCCTGTGCCGCTGTTGAGCGGCTGGCCGGAAGGTAAGTTGGCGCCTTCAGGGGAGGCGTCTCAAACCCGAATACCGGCCGTTCCAGGCATCAGATCACGCGGCGCATCCGCAAGATGATTCCGCGGAAGGCACCGTCACGGCACCTGTGCTGGCGAGATGAATCCATTCATTCGAAAGAACTCAGAGCAACCGATTTTCGTTCTTCCGGTCGACTCTATTAAGGAAGAGTCCTTCGGACAGAGAAAGGATTCAAGCCCGCCGTGTCTTTTTCTGCGAATTTTCCACCTGGCGGTGGTGCATTGGAGAAGGCGGGGCCGGGGAACGCCTCGCACGTAAAAAAATCCATTCCGAAGCCATTTCTCACCCTTCGTCCCGCCAACCTCCGGTTGACTTCCCCACCCTACTCCGCTATATTTCTGAAGTACTGATCTTTCAACGGCTTGTCGGTATCAGGGGTTGCATTGCGACGCTCGCTACGGTCCGCGTGCCGATTCCTGTAGCTGGAACCGCAGCCGCTGGCTCGGAGATATGGCGATGGCCGATCAACCAGAGGATCGCACCCCAGAGGCGCCGATTTCGGCGGCTGGCGATGAGTACGAGCAACTGCTCGACGACTATTCTCACTTTGCCGCGCCGGCTGAAGGCGAGATTCTGGCCGGGCACGTCCTTAAGATTACTGACAAGGAAGTCATTGTCGACTTCGGATACAAATCCGAAGGCATAGTCCCGATCGCCGAATTCCAACTTCCTGATGGCTCCATCGCTGTGCAGGCTGGAGACTCCATCGACGTCATGGTGGACCGGCACGCTCCGCACGTGGAAGGCTACATCACGCTTTCGCACGAAAAAGCCGTGCGGCTGCGCAGTTGGGACACCCTGGAGAAAGCCTTTCAGGAAGGTCTTCCCATTCTCGGCCGCGTGATTGGACGCATCAAGGGCGGCCTCCTGGTGGATGTCGGCGCCAAAGCGTTCATGCCGGGCTCGCAAGTCGACGTGCGGCCCGTGCACAACCTCGATTCACTCATCGGAACCGACATTCCGGTGCGCATTGTGAAGCTGAACCGCCGCCGCGGCAATGTGGTGGTATCGCGTAAACTAGCCCTCGAAGAGGACCTGGCTCATCGCAAGGAAGCGGCGCTCGATGTGCTCGCCGAGGGCGCGGTGGTCACCGGCGTGGTGAAGAACCTCACCGACTACGGCGCCTTCATCGACCTGGGCGGAATTGACGGGCTGCTGCATGTGAGCGACATGTCCTATGGACGCGTCGGCCATCCCGCCGAGATCCTTCATGTAGGGGATCAGATCACGGTGCGTGTGCTCAAGTTCGACAAAGACAAGGAGCGCATTTCGCTTGGATTGAAGCAGCTTCATGCCGATCCGTGGGATTCGGTGGTGGAGCGCTATCCCATCGGGCTGCGTGTGATCGGGCGCGTCGTGTCCATCACCGATTACGGCGCCTTTGTCGAACTCGAAGCCGGAGTAGAAGGTCTGATTCACATCACCGAGATGACCTGGTCGCGGCGATTGAAACATCCCTCGAAGGTTGTGAAGGCGGGCGACAGCGTCGAGGTTGTCGTGCTGGACGTCAAACCCGAAGAGAAGCGCGTCTCTCTCGGGATCAAACAACTCGAAGCGGACCCTTGGACCACGGTGGAAGAGCGTTACAGCATCGGTTCGGTGGTTGAGGGGCGCGTGCGGAAACTCACGGACTTCGGCGCGTTCATCGAAATCGAGGAAGGCATCGACGGGCTGGTCCACATCTCGGACCTGTCGTGGACGAAGCGTATCAAGCACCCGTCGGAAATGTTGAAGAAGGGACAGATGGTGCAGGCCGTCATCCTCAACATCGACGCGCACAACCGGCGGCTATCGCTCGGCATCAAGCAGTTGCAGCCCGACGCCTGGGAGACTTTTTTCCGTTCGCACCAGGTGGGCGATATCCTGCGCGGCAAAGTCTGCCGCGCGTCGAACTTCGGTGTGTTTGTCGAACTGGCGCCGGGAGTGGAAGGGTTGTGTCACAATTCCGAGATTCCGGGCGCCGCCTCGAAGCGCGACGAACCCGCGCTGCCGGTGGGCGAGGAGTTTGATTTCAAGATCATCAAGCTCAACGAGGCGGAAAAGAAGATCGGCCTGAGCGTGCGCGCCGTCACGGAGGAGGAGGAGCGGACTCGCCTGGAGGATTATCAGCGCCAGGCTGCCGCGGCCACCATGACGATTGAAGAGGTGATTCACCTGAAGGGACAGGGGGAGGGCCGCTAGACTGCGATCGCGTTCCGGCAAGAAATGGGAGAAAACACAAGAAATGACTAAAGCGGATCTAATTGAAGAAGTGTCCCGTGTCGTGGAGATGACCCGCAAGGATTCCGAGGTCATCGTGGAGGCCATTTTCGA
>JADLBG010000726.1 GCA_020847895.1 Bryobacterales bacterium | reverse complement strand
GGGTCATGGACTTCATCTTCACCCGCTGTACCCTCGTCTGCCCCCGCCTCACCGCCGAAATGCGCAAAGTCCAGCAGCAGGTCGCCTCCCTGCCCACCGTCGGATTGCTCTCCATTTCCATTGATCCGGAATACGACACCCCGCAACGGCTCCTCGCCTACGCCGCCCTCCACAAAGCCGGTACCCCGCAGTGGCGCTTCCTCACCGGCGGCAATGCAACCATCCGCGCCCTCCAGGTGAAGACTCAGCGTCACCTCGACCCTGAAGAAATTACCGCCCATAGCAAGCAGTTCTATCTCCTCGATGGCGAAGGCTACATCCGCGGGATATACTCGATGACCGTACCGGGAAAAAGGGAAGAGGTGCTGGAGGACCTCAGGAAATTGCTCCGTAACCCCGCCCGCCCGGAACCGGGAGAAGCATGACACGACGCACATTACTATTGGGAGTCGCGGCCGCCCTCAAGAAGGACCGCATCGATGCCGCGATATCGAAAGTGCAGGCCGCCACCGCCAGTGGGGAAGTCGCCGCCGCGGCGCTGCTTGTGAAGCAGGGCTCCACGGTCACGAAAAAGGGCTTTGGCAAGGCCCGCGGTCCCAATGAGGTCTTCCTTCTCGCTTCCATCACCAAACCGATGACCGTCACGGCGGTCATGAAACTGGTCGAGCAGGGCAAGGTCTCCCTCTCCGACCCGGTAAACCGCCACATTCCCGAATTTCGCGGCGGCGACCGCGGTCGCGTCACCGTCAAGATGCTGCTCACCCACTCCTCCGGCCTTCCCGACATGCTCCCCGACAACGAGGCCCTCCGCAAACGCCACGCCCCTCTCAAGGACTTCGTCGCTGAAACCTGCCGTGTGCCGCTCCTCTTCCCTCCCGGCACCCAGGTGAAGTATCAGAGCATGGGTATCCTCCTCGCCGCCGAAATCGTGGAACGCAAGGCAAACATGCCCCTCCGCGACTACCTCAAAAAGGAGATCTTCTACCCACTGGGAATGAACGCCACCTCCCTCGGCATGGGCGGCCGCCCCATCGCGTCCACCGCCCACTGCCAGGTTCCGGAAAAATCAGATTGGGATTGGAACAGCCCCTACTGGCGTGACCTCGGAGCCCCCTGGGGCGGCGCGCTCTCCTCAACCTCCGATGTCGCCCGCTTCCTCGAGTTCTTCCTCCACCCCCGGGACGGCATCCTCAAAGCCTCCACCGCCAGGAGCATGATCCGGAATCAGACCGCCGGCCTCAACAAACCCTGGGGCTTCGGCTTCATGATCGAACCCGGCACTTTCGGCAAGACATGCTCCCCGCAGACCTTCGGACACTACGGCTCCACCGGCACCGTCGCCTGGGCTGATCCCGTCAAGGACCTCATCTGTGTCCTGCTCACCACCAAACCGGCTGCCCAATCCCGCGCCGGCCTCCTCGGCCCCGTCTCCGACCTCGTCGCCGCCGCCGCGGTGTAACTCACCCCTGAGACATCAAAACATCAAGTGTGCTATGTTGTGATGCATGAGGACTACCCTCACCCTCGACGATGACGTCGCCGCCCAGTTGGAAGCTTTCCGCGCCAAGGAAGCTCTTACGCTGAAACAAGCCGTCAATTCCGCCTTGCGCCGTGGTTTGATGGAACTGAGCCAACCAAGGGTGCGAAAGCCTTTTCGCACAAAGCCTATCGACATGGGACGATGCCGGGTTCCCAACTTGGATAACATTGCGGAGGTTTTGGCCGAATTGGACAACGAAAGCACCCGCCGGTGATCCTCGTTGATGCGAATATCCTGATCTACGCTACCGACCCCCGTTCGGATCGGCACGAGAAGGCCCGAACGTGGCTCGACACCCAGTTGAGCAGCGAGATTAGGGTTGCACTGCCTTGGCAAAGCTTGCTTGCCTTCCTTCGAATTGTCACCAATCCGAGGGTTTTCGAGCGTCCGCTGTCTTTGACGGCTGCTTGGCGCCACATAGAAGAATGGCTTGAGTGGGAACATGTCTGGATACCAGTCCCCGGCCCCGCCCACCGGTCGATTCTCTCTGAGTTGCTCGTCAATCTGGGCGGAGGCCCCAACCTGATCCCCGATGCCCATTTGGCGGCTCTGGCGATCGAACACGGACTCACGGTTTGCTCGAATGACGGCGATTTCGCGCGATTCCGCGCTCTGCGCTGGACCAATCCTCTGGTCTTGTGACTTCGCCCGGCGATCCAAAGCCGTTCTCCCCCTCGCCTCGCGAAAAGAAAGTGCTACCCTCTTCTCGTATGGAGTTGGCGATTCACGTAAAAATCGAGGAATTGCCGGAAGGCTTTTTCTCGCCACTTCAGATGAGATCCCCGGGCTCGTCGCTCAAGGCCGCACCGTTGCCGAGACGCTGGACATCGCACGCGACGTGGCTCGCAAACTGATCGAAGCGCACCGCGAACGTGACGGTGCACCTACCTTGCCCACCACAGCCGAACGCCGGGATTATACGATCGTTGTCGCCGCTTGAATGGGACGTCTCGCCGGATTCCGCTATAAGGATGTCGTCCGGAGACTGAGGGTCAACGGATTCGAATTCGATCGGCAAGCCGCTGGCAGCCACGAAGTCTGTTCAATCCAGCCACGAATCGGTATACGACGGTCCCCAATCATCCAGGCGACATGCCTGAGGGAACCCTGCGAGCAATTCTGAAACAGGCTGGAGGATGCCAATAATTTCCTACGAGATTGAAGCGCCTCCGTCCGTTCCTCCAAGCAGTCAACGTTCCAGCGAACAACTTGCTCTTGCGCATCGTTCGGCATAGACGGTCCGGTGCATGAAACACCTATACGCCAGGCTAACAGCTAACAAACGACATGCCGACTCCGATAAGAATCCGGAAAAACTCTGCGCTCTCTGCGCCTTTGCGGGAACCTCTACCCCCCTCCTCCCCGGTTTCCGCATTGCCCTATCACCGCTTCCGTTAAACTGTGAGTTTGCACAACCAGCGCATCGCCCTCTTCCGCCTTCCCATCCTCCTCTGCGCCCTCTCCCTCCCCGCCGCCGATTTCACCAACCTTCAACCCCAGGGCTACCTCAGCGATTTCGCCCAGGTCGTCAACCCCGCCCACCGCGCCGAAATCGAACGCTACTGCGCCCGCGTTGAGCAACTTACCTCCGCCGAAATCGCCATTGTCACCATCCCTTCCCTCGAGGATGAGCCCATCGAAGACGTCGCCAACAGCCTCTTTCGCAAGTGGGGCGTCGGAAAAAAAGGAAAGAATGAAGGGGTTCTCCTCCTCCTTGCCGTCCGCGACCGGCGCATGCGCCTCGAGGTCGGCTACGGTCTCGAACCCATCCTGCCCGACGGGCTCGCCGGCGAACTCCTCGACAACATGCGCCCCCTCCTGCGTCAGGGCGAGTATGGCCCCGCGCTTCTCGAAGCCACCCACCGGTTGGGCAGCATCATTGCGAAGTCGAAAAATGTCAGCATCGACGTCACCCTCCCCAGCCGCCGCGAAGTCCGCCCCGACCCGGAAGCCTACTTCCCCGTCCTCATCCCGATCCTCTTCGTGCTCCTGCTAATTTGGATAAATAGAAGACGCGGCGGTGGCTTCGGCTCTTCCTCGGGACCCTGGTTCTTCCCCGGTGGCGGCGGCT
>JADLBG010000725.1 GCA_020847895.1 Bryobacterales bacterium | reverse complement strand
CGACTGGTCCGCCGCCGTTGGCGTCAGGTTGCATGAAAAAGCTATCCTGCGGAACGCAATTCTGGTCTTTCTGCGAGGTCTTGCACCGGTCAAAGAACCGGCGATGCGTCATGGAGCGCGTACGTCCATATTCGGAAGCCATTCCGTGAAAGCTGTTGGTCCCCGTTTTCTTGACAACGCTCATGATGCCGCCCGCGGAGTGGCCGTATTCGGCGGGAAGCGCCGTGGTGAGGATTTTTACTTCCTCGATGGAGTTTTGAATGGTATTCGTATTCGTGTTCCCGCTCATCTGGTCTTGTGCGTTGACGCCATCCTCGAAGTAGCCGATGGAACTGGCGCGCTGCCCCGCGATGTGATACCCGCCGAGGCTGCCCCCCCAGGCGTAGCCTGACTGAGTCATGCCCGGGGTTAATTGAAACGTCGAATTCACCCAGCGCTGGTAGATGGGCAGCTTGTAAATCACCGAACCCTCTACAGTCGTGCCGGTGGCTGACGTCTCGGTCTCCAGAAGCGACGGCTTTCCGGTGACTTCCACCTGCTCGGCGACGGCGCCTATTTCAAGAGTGATGTCGACGGCCAGGGTGTCCCCCGCCCGGAGAGTGACGTTATCCCGGACCACGGTCTTAAAGCCGCTTGCGTTAAAGGTGATGCGGTAGGGTCCGGGTTGAAGCGACTGAACGCGAAAGATGCCTTGCTCATTGGTTGGGGCCGTGAAGGTGAAGTTTGTTGCCGTGTTTACGACGGTTACTTGAACTCCAGGGACAACAGCGGCGGTCGGATCTGTCACTCGTCCTGTCACCGTGGATGTGCCGATTTGCGCATACCCGGGGATGACCAGAACGATCGCGGCGATCAGTAGAGATAGAGACTTGTGGACTGGTTTCATCGTACAGACCTCAGATTGAAAAGATTCGTACACATCCCAGATTGGAACGTCACCCATGGAAGATACCATGATTGCGGCGCTCGATAAACGAGAAAGTTTCCAACTTTCCTGAACCGGCCTTGGCCGTTGAGGGACGAGCAACTCATGCGCATCATGCTCCCGACATTCTATGCTACTTAAAATGAAGATTGTCATCCTGTGCGGAATAGCGGCGGCATGGCCCGGCCTGGCGGCCGAGCATCGCGTGGTGGCGGAACACTACTGGCACACGTTTTCCGCGGCGCATCCGGTCCTGTTGACTGTAGACCCGGGCGACCGGATTATGACGAAAACCGTCGATTCGGCGGGCTTCGATTTCTCGGGCGTGCGGCGCACCAGGACACACGGGAACCCGCTGACCGGCCCGTTTTTCATCAATGGAGCGGAGAAGGGAGACTCGCTGGAGGTGCGGATTGAGCGGCTGCGGTTGAATCGCGCCAGCGGCTATACGGGCTATCAGGTGGGCGTGAAGGACGCCGCGCCTCCGGGAGTGAAGCCCGCTGCCGATGCCGTGTACAAAGGCTATGACACGCTGGTCCCTTGGACCATCGACCTCCGGCGCGCCCTCGTGCGCCACGGGAGGCTGGAGTTCGCCGCGCAGCCCATGCTCGGATGCATGGGTGTCGCTCCGGAAGGCGACTACTCCCCCAGGTCCGGCCCGGCGGGCTATTGGGGCGGCAACATGGACTACAACATGGTTCGCGAGGGCGCCACGGTTCTGCTGCCCGTCTTTCATGAGGGCGGCCTGTTGTTTTTCGGCGACGGGCACGCGCTGCAGGGTGATGGGGAGGCCGTGGGGTCGGGCGTGGAGACGTCGCTCGATGTGGAGGTGACCGTCGGACTGCGGAAAGGCCGCAAGCTGACCGGTCCCCGGTTGCAGACGGCGGAGTGGCTGGTGTCCATAGGCGGAAAGGAAGGCGCAAGCCTCAACGAGAGCGCGGCGATTGCGGTCCGCGACATGCTCCGCTGGCTCACCGGAGAACAGGGCCTCAGCGCAGATGAAGCCCACCTGCTCATCGGAGTGCGCGGACGGTTTGACGTCATCACCCTCGGCGGCAGCGCCGGTCTGCGACTGCCCCGAAAGGATGTCGAGCGCCTTCGCCGCTAGCGCGGGGAAGTTACCTCAACGGCAACACAACCGTCCCGGCGCGGTCCGTATAAGCAAGTTCCAGCTTCTTGATCTTGCCTGCATTCCCCTTGTAGACGAAGTAGAGGTAGCCGCGCATCGGTTTCTCCGTCTCCCCTTCCGGCAGCGCGGCGCGCGTGATGATTTCCTCCACGCTCAGCTTCTCCGGCTTTTCGATTCCGCTGCGGTCTTCCGGTGCCGGTGCCTTGGGGGGCGGGGGCAGGCGGTCCCGCGTTTGCGTAGGATCGCCGGGGAACCGCGCGCTGGTCCGCGGACGGCCGAGGATCACCGAGGCATCGCCCACCCCGGCCGTGGCCTCGAGTTGCCTGTGCTGCTCCCAATCCGCGTATTTCACCGACGCCGCCACCATGCCGGCTGTTTGCGCCGGCATGGCTGTTTTCTGCCCGTTGACGCGCAGGGAAAACTGTCCCTGGCTGATCTCGAGGCGCTGACCCTTTGCGGGAAACAGAGCCACCTCGACGGCAAGGTAGTCACGCACGAACACCGTCTCGCCGCCGTGGATCACTGAGTGGACCATGTACTCGGCGCCGACCTCCGCCTTGCCGGCGGCGGCATGCACGGGCCAATCGGATGCCT
>JADLBG010000724.1 GCA_020847895.1 Bryobacterales bacterium | reverse complement strand
CCTTCCGGCGGATGACGGCGATGGCATTGTTGCCGCCGCAGGCGACATAGATGGTACGGCCGTCGGGAGAGAAGACGGCGTTGATGGGCTGGCTGCCGATGGTGTGTTCCGGGTAGGCCGGGATGGGGACATCGGTGCGCTTGAGTGTCTTCGTGTCGAAGATGGAGAGAGTATCCGAGTGGCCATTGGCGACGGCGAGAAGACTCTCATCCGGGCTGAGCGCCATGGAAGAGGGCGCCATGCCGGCGGCGATTTCCTGAGTCCTGCCGGTTGCGGGATCGAGGATGGTGACGGTGCCGGAATCGGCGGCTCCCGTCTTCGGGTCGGCGAGGACTTCGGAGCCGCTGGTAGGCGCGACGGTCTCGCCCGGACGCGGGCGGCGGCCCCCGCGGTTGCTGATGTAGACGCGCTTCGAGGAGGCGGCGACGGCAAAGGGCGCCATGCCGGTTTCGATCTCGCGCAGCAGTTTGCGCGAGGCGACATCGAAGAGCGCGACCGTGTTGTTGCGGCTGAAGGCGACGTAGGCGGTCTTTCCGTCGCGGCTGAAGGCGATGCCGGCGGGGACGGGGTGTCCTTTCAGGGGCAGACGGGTCTGCGGGCCGAGTTTGCCGTTGTCATCGAGGGCGCCGAGGATGAGGGCGTCGGGGCCGTTGCGGGTGGTTTCGCCGGCCCAGATTTCACGGTCATCGGGAGTGATGGCGACGCCCGTGTAGGAACTCGAGCGCATGGGCATGCGGGCGAATTCGACGCCGGTGGAGCCATCCAGCAGATCGACGGAGCGGGAGTTGAGGACCGCGAGGAAACGCTTCTTCGAATCGAAGTTGAAATCGACGGGGCGGCCTTTGAGGGGCTGCAGTTCTCCCCAGGCCGCCAGGAGTTGATTGGTGGGCAGCAGGAAGACCCCGGAGTCCTGTCTTCCCATGCGGGCATTGCTCTCGAGAAGGGCGAAGAGGCCGCGCTCCCTGGCGGCGAGGACGATTAACGAAAGAAATGTAAACGCGGCAATGATCAGGGCGGCACGACGCATGGAGACTCCTTGCACCATGGTAGACCATGGCGCGCGCCTTACCCCTCCACTTCCGAATTCACCGCCTGGATCAGCGCCCGCACATATCCGTATCCGAACGCGAACGATTGCAGCTTGCCCGGATCATCCGCATGCCGCGGCATATGGTCCGGACAGATCGAGCCCGCGAATCGCGTATCCCGCAAAATCCGCATCACTTTATGAAAATTCATCACCCCCTCATCCGGATACACTTCCTCGAATCCATGCAGGCCGCCGCGGATATTGCGCATGTGAATCTGGTAAATCTTTCCTTTACGCCCCAGGTATTCCACAACCGGCAGGATCTCCGCCGCCGGCCGCTTCAAGCCTTCTCCCACCGTTCCCAGGCACAACTGGAATCCGTTGTACGGGCTGTTCACCACGGCTTCATAGCGTTTGATGGCGTCGAAGATCGATGGCGCATCCCAATTGTCCGCGCCCTGATACCCGAACGGCAGCCCCGGCGGGTCGTAGGGGTGGCACGCCATCCGCACATCATGCTCCCTCGCCACCGGGATCACCCGCTCGAGGAAATGCGTGATCCGCTCCCAGTACTCTTCCGCGTCCACTCGTCCTGAGACTCCCACAGGCAGAGTCTCCCAATCCTCCTCCAAACGGAACGCCGCATACGTCACGTTGCCGCGCCCCTTCGTCTGCCGGTTCCGCCGGATGGGGATCACCGTCCAGTGATACGTGATGATCTTTACCCCGTTCCGCGCCGCCTTCTGAATGTTCCCTATGATGTTGTCCAACTCCCGCTCGCGCTCCGCCCCTTTGGGCAACGTGATGTAGCGCGCGTCCATCCGGATCGCCTCCAACGTCACCCCCGCCCGGTTGCAATCGTCCCGCATCTTCTCGAGCGCATCTGAATCCCAACCGCCCGCGGGCGATTCTTTCTTCACCTGCGCCGTCAGGTGCTTCACCCCATGGCGCAGGTTGTATTCCAGATTCTCCTTCGACGTGATCCCCGCGCCGGCCACGCCGTGATAATCGCCGCCCACGTGCATCAGCGTGTTTTTCCTGGGCCTGCGCGCCCCCTGCGCGATGCCGCTTTCGGTCGCGCCCGCCAAGCCCGCCGCCGCGGCCCCGCGCCAAATCTTCTTCCCGAATTCTCTCCGCCTCATCATCACGCACTCTCCTGCTTCGCTTGAAATGCCGCAAACACACGCGTTGATATAATACACAACGAAAAGGAGAATGGAGTTGTCTGAATCGAGTTCCCGCAGATTCTTCCTCGGAGCCGCCACTGCCGCCGCCGCCACCCGCGTTCTCGGAGCCAATGACCGCATCAACGTCGCCATCGTCGGCATCGGCGGCCGCGGCACGAATCATCTGAACATCTACGCCCGCCTCCCCGGCGCCCGCGTCGCCGCGCTCTGTGACGTGAACCAGGCGGCCCGCGAGAAAGCCCAGGCCACCCTGGTGCGCGTCACCAGCGAGAAGGCCAAGGAATACGAAGACATGCGCCAGGCGTTCGCCGACCCCGGCGTTGATGCCGTCTCCATCGCCACGCCCAACCACTGGCACGCCCTGGCCACCATCTGGGCGTGCAAGGCCGGCAAGGATGTCTATTGCGAAAAGCCCGCCTGCTACAACATCCACGAAGGCCAGAAGATGCTTCAGGTGGCCCGCGAAACCAGGCGCATGGTCCAGATCGGCTCCCAGCACCGCAGCACGCCCTTCAAGATCCGCGCCATGCAGCAACTCAACGACGGACTTATCGGCAAGGTATATCTCTCCAAGGGCCTCTGCTTCAAGCGCCGCGTCTCCATCGGCCATAAGCCCGACAGCCCCACCCCTCCCGGATTAAACTGGGACCTCTTCCTCGGCCCCGCCCCCATGCGCCCCTTCAATGAACTCCGCTTCAAGTACAACTGGCACTGGTTCTGGGACACCGGCAACGGCGATATCGGCAACCAGGGCGTCCACCAGATCGGCATCTGCCGCTGGGGGCTCGGAGATCCCGAATGGCCCAAGTCCGCTGTCTCCACCGGCGGCAAGTACGTCTACACCGACGATCAGGAGACCCCTAATACCCAACTCGCCAGCTTCGATTACGGCGGCCGCGAGATCGTATTTGAAGTCCGGGGACTCCTCACCGGCGGCGAAGGCATTCCCGCCCACCGGCGCCGCCGCGGAGAAACGGAGACCACCGTCAAGACTCCGAAAATGCCCATCAACGTCATGGTGGGCAACCTCTTCTATGGCGTCGATGGCTGGATGGTCATGGATGACCAGGGCGTCCAGGCGTTCAAAGGCGAAAGCAGCGAACTCATCATGGAAGACTACGGCGAGCGAGGCCCCGGCGGCGACACCACCCGCCTCCACATGGAGAACTTCCTCTCCGCCTGCCACTCCCGCAACCACGCGGAACTCCACGACGAGATCGCCAACGCCTATCTCAGCGCTTCGCTCTGCCACCTCGCCAACATCAGCTACCGCACCGGCCATAAGCTGACCATCAACCCCGGCCCGCGCTTCGCCAACGATGCCGAAGCCAACAAAATGATCACGCGGCCCGAATACCGCAAGCCCTACGTGGTCTGATCGCTTACGCCGGAATGGATGCGCGGCCCGGGGGGTTGTTCGGCCAAGATCCGCGCTTCGGCGGCGAGCATCTCGCTCCAGCGCGCATCCACCACTGCCTTCTTCGCCACTTTGCAGGCCAGCTTCAGAAACACCTTGTAGTGGCCGAACTCCGAAGTGAACAGCGCAGTGTAAAAGCGCGCCAGTTCCTCGTCTTCCGCCGCCTCCGCCAGCACGGCAAACCGCTCGCAGGACCGCGCCTCAATGAGAGCGGATACGAACAACCGGTCCAGCACCTCCCCGGCCTGGCCCTTGCGCACCAGCAAGCGCAGCGCGTTCGCGTACGGGTTCTTGTGGACCCTATGCAGCCGCCCGCCCCGCCGCACCACCATGCGGGTGACCTGCGCCAGGTGCGCGGCTTCGTCACGCGCCACACTGGTCATGGTTTCCACCCACCCCGGGGCCCAGTCGCCGGGCCACTTGGTCAACAACTCGAGCGCGTTGTTCGCCGCCTTCCTCTCGAGGAAGGCATGGTCGATCAGTAATTCCATCGGCTCGGCAAGCACTTCGCGCGCCCATTCCATCGGCGTGCGCGACAGCAACGGAAGCGTATCTATTTTTTCAACAACGGCGGGCGTCACAACTCAAACTTAACCCACCGCGCCCGCAGGAGCATAATGAACCTCATGAGTCTGCATCGAAGACAGTGGATGGCGGCCAGCCTCGGCCTGCTCGCCCCGCGCGCCTCACGCGCCGCCGCGGCCCGCATCGAGATCCTTCCTGAAGAACCCATCGGGAGAATCTCCCCCGATATCTACGGCCACTTCACCGAGCACCTCGGCGGCTGCATCTACGACGGCATCTGGGTGGGCGAGAACTCCTCCATCCCCAACATCGGCGGCATCCGCAAAGCGCTCGTCGATAACCTCAAGCGGATCAAACCTCCCGTCATCCGCTGGCCCGGCGGCTGTTTCGCCGATAGCTACAACTGGCGCGACGGCGTCGGTCCCCGCGCTGCCCGGCCGCGCCGCACCAACTTCTGGGCCAACACCGAATACGTCTCTAAAGCCCCTGACGGCCCGTACAAGTACGACCCCAATCACTTCGGCACCAACGAGTTCGTCCGCTTCTGCAAGCTTGCCGGCGCCGAGCCCTACCTCGCCGCCAATTTGCGCAGCCTCAAGCCCCTCGATTTCTACGAGTGGATCGAATACTGCAACTCGCCCGCCGGCGCCACTACGCTTGCTGACCTGCGCGCCGCCGGCGGCGAACGCAACCCCTTCCTCGTCCGCTTCTGGGGCGTCGGCAACGAAAGCTGGGGCTGCGGCGGCAACTTCACCGGCGATGAGTACGCCATCCGCCGCTTCGTCGAATGGGCGCCGCGCTTCGGCGTCCCTCTCTCCTTCATCGCCTCCGGCCCCAACGTCGCCGACTACGCCTGGACCCGCTCCTTCTTCTCCAAACTCACGGAAAAGAGCAAAAGCCCCCTCCGCACCCTCTATGGCGCGGCCCTCCACTACTATTGCGGCACTACGGGCAAAGGCGACGCCGTCGATTTCACCGCCGATGACTGGTATGCCCTGCTCTCCAAGGCCACCCGCATGGAGGAATTGATCCGCAACCACTGGCAGATCATGGGCGAGATCGACACCGAACACCACGTCAAGCTCATCGTGGACGAATGGGGCGCCTGGCACAAGACCGCCGACATCGCCCCCGGCTATCTGTTCGGATACTTCCCCACGCTCCGCGATGCGCTCGTCTCCGGCCTCACGCTCGACATCTTCAACCGGCACGCGGATAAAGTGGCCATGGCCAACGCCGCCCAACTGGTGAACAACATCCACACGTCCTTCATCGCCCATGAAGACAAGTTCACCGTCACCCCTGTCTTCCACGTCTTCGAGATGTACGCGGCGCACCAGGGCGGCATGTCCCTGCGTACGGAATTTCTCACCCCGCGGCTGAAGCCGCCATCCGCTCGCGGCCTGGCGAGTCTATCGGGATCCTGCTCACTGCACGGCGCCCGCCTCGTGCTCAGCGTCGTCAACGCGGATGAAAAGAATGCCTTCGAGACCGAAATCCACGTCCGCGGCCGCCGCCTCTCCCCAATCTCGGCAGCCGTCCTCACCTCGAAGGATATCCACGCCCACAACTCTTTCGATCACCCCAACGCCCTTCAGCCGGTGGAAAAGAAACTCGCCCCCGCCGGGGACCCGTACATCTACTCCTTCGCTCCAGCCTCCGTCACGCGCCTGGAGTTCGACCTAACGTAGGGCTTCCGTTGACGCCGTGGCCTTCTCCTCGTAGGCGCGCGCCTGCTCCTCATCACCCGCCGCGTGCGCGGCCTTCGACAGTTCGAGATAGACGAACCCGAGGAAGTTCGGCTCGCCGGCCAGCACCTCCTCCTTCGCCAGTTCCGCCTCGAGTCGCATCGCCAATCCCTCGAGCCGCCTTGCCGCCTCGCCCCGTCCCGGCGCCCGCCGCAGATCCAGAATCGTCAGCGCCGTGTGCCTCAGCAGGAGTGGGATGCGTATCTGCATCTCCATCTCGTACACCTCGCGCTTCGCCTCCGCTTCCTCGAGTGTTTCCAGATGATCCATCCACCGCGCGAAGTCGCCCAGCTTCGTAAACCGAGGTGAGCCTCCGCAGGCGTGCGCGTTCTCGAGCAGCGAGTTGCCGAGCACGACGCGGTGCTCTTCCATCACCGCCCACTCCCGCTCCGCCCCGGCCTTGCGGTACAGGATTGCCGCTGAGAGAAAGTACACCAGCGCGCCCTGCACGTAGGCGAGAAACGCGCCCATGGTCGCGCTCTCCTTCGCCCGCCGCAACCGGCCCTCCCCGCGCGCCCGCATCCCTCTGGCGGCGTGCAGCGCCCATTCCCGAACCGGTTCGCCCTCGAAGTAGGAGTGCTCCAGATAGAATGACGGATCCAGCGCCGGTATCACCGCGGTCCGCTTCTTCCTGCCCTTTTCCGCCACCGGCGCCACCGCCTCCAGGCTCAGCCGGTACACCGAAGACAAATTGTACGGGCACGTGTGGAACAGCGCCAGCGCCGCCAACTGCCGCGCCACATAGTAGCCCGGCAGCAGAAATCGCCCATACCCCAGGCTCAGACGGTCCTCCAGTTTCCACGCGTAATCGAGGATCTCTGAATCCGGCGCGCGCGCCGGATCGCGCGGCGGCGGCGCCTGCGACAGCAGCCGGATCGCGGTTTCATCGAGGCTTCCCTCCACCGCTTCCCGCGGACGCATACGGTCCGCGTCATAGTAGCGCGACAGGCTCCGCATCGCATCGAGCAGCCCCGATTCCTCGAGCAGCTTCGGCGCATGTTCGCGAATCCACGAGGCGTGAGCCAGCACTGCCGGCCACAACACCGGCTTCACTCCCTCGCTGCCAACATTGTCGATTTCGCCCTCGTCCATCGGGGGCCGTTCCTTCGTCGTGTAGCGCGTGCCGTGTTCCACCACGAGATACACCGCGCCCGCCGGCGTTGAGAACCGCAGCGCGCCGCGCCCGCGTTCCATCAGCTTTTGCAGCGCTCCCGCGTTTCTTGCGTTGGTCTCCGCCTCCAGCGGATCGAGCGCCGCCAGCGCCCCAATCAGACGCATCAAATCGCCCATGCGGCTGTTCAGTTCATCCGATGTATCAGGCATTCTCAACTCTCCAGACCGAGTTCGCGCGACAACTGCCCGCTCAACTTCTCCGCCAACGCCGCCGCGCGTTCCCGCGGCATTCCCGCGTCCGTCAGGAATTCTTCCACTTCCACCCGCGCCAGGTACTTCACCTGCGACGTCTGCGCCGGGGAAAGATTCCGCGGCAGCGTCGTGAACGTCTCGCCGCCGATCACCTGGTCCATCTCCTGCTGAATCATCCGCAGCGCCGGCATCAGCAGATCGGCGCGGTCCTGATCCAACTCGCGCGCCCCGTTGCGCAGTTCGATCAGCCGCTGCCCCACGTCTTTGCCTACGTCCTTCCCGAGGCTCTCCGTGACGCCCTTCAGGACGCCGTAGGCGAAGGCGCCCACCAGCCCCGTGGCCACCGTCATCGCCACTTCGATCCCGGTGAAGTATTGCCGGTCTTTCACGGGGCGCCGCAGATAATGAACGTCCATCCCGATTGCGGCGGACACATCCAGCGCCATTTCGAAAACCGGTTGCGGCATATCATTAGCATGACACGCGCCCGCCCCCGTCTCGCTCATTTTGCGTAATCCTGGAACATGGAGGTTCCCCGTTTGAGACTCTGCCTTGCCATCGTGATGCTGCTCTGCACCCCGCTTGCCGCGGAGGACGCGCGCCCCGTTCTCGACACGGCCCATTCCCCGAAGGCCGTGCTGCATGGTGTCCCGGTCTCCGCTGTCACCCTCGGCGACGGCTTCTGGGCCCCGCGCCGCAAAGTGAATGTCGAGGTCAGCCTTCCCACCTTGCTCGAGTTGTTTGAGCAAAAGGGCATCCTCGACAACTTCCGCCGCATCTCCGGAAAGAGGGACGTCCCCCGCCGCGGTCCGCTCTTCACGGACTCCGATGTTTACAAATGGCTGGAGGCCGTCGCCTTCACCTTGCAGAGCGGCCCGCGGCCCGAACTCCGCGCCTCCGCCGAAGCCGTCATTGACGATATCGTCGCCGCGCAGGAGCCCAGCGGCTATCTCAACACGTACTACTCCCGCGAGAACCTCGCCGAGCGCCACCAGAACATGCGCGGCGGGCACGAACTCTACTGTCTCGGCCACATGCTGCAAGCCGGCATCGCCTGGCAGCGCGCCACCGGCGAGCGCAAACTCCTCGATTCCGGCATCCGCATGGTGGAGTATCTCCTCTCCAACTTCGGCCCAGGCAAGAAGCCCATCTTCACGGGGCACCCCGAGTTCGAACTCGCGCTCGTCGAACTCTACCGCACCACCGCGGACCGCCGCTATCTCGATTTCGCCGGCTACCTGCTCGGCGGCGACCCGCGCAATCATGTCGCTCCGCGCGACATCACCTACCTGTTCAGCGGCAAGCCGTTCTACACGCGCACACGGTTGGAAGGGCACGCTGTCCGCGCGATGTACGCTTCCTCCGGCGCCGCTGACTACTACCTCGAAACCGGAGACGAACACTACTTCCGCACTTTGCAAACCCTCTGGCAGGACATGGTCAGGCACAAAATGTACCTCACCGGCGGCGTGGGCTCCCGAGCTTCCGGAGAAGCCTTCGGCGAGCCGTACGAGTTGCCCAACCAGCAGGCCTACACCGAAAGCTGCGCCGCCATCGGCAACATCTTCTGGAATTGGCGCATGTTGCAAGCCACGGCCGCCGCCCCCTACATGGACGAGCTCGAGCGCGCTCTCTACAACGGCGCCAACAGCGGGCTATCGCTCGGCGGCAATCTCTACTGTTACCGCAATCCGCTCGAGTTGGTGGGCAATCCGGAAGATAAGATCCGAAATCCCTGGTATGACACCACCTGCTGTCCGCCCAATCTCCAGCGCCTGCTCGGCTCCCTCCCGGGCTATTTCTACAGCACCTCGAAAGACGGCCTGTACGTGCACCTTTATCACAACTCGGAATTGAGATGGCATCTCGAGGACGGATCGCCGCTGCTCGTCGCCCAATCGACGCGCTATCCCTGGGATGGCGCGGTGGAGCTGAAAGTCGAGCCGGCGAAGCCTCGGGAATTCACGCTCTTCCTGCGCATTCCGGCGTGGGCGCGGAAGGCGGAAATCAGCGTCAACGGCGAACCCGTGCCGGGTGTAAGGGCGGGCGCGTACTTTGCGCTCCGGCGCGCCTGGAAGCCCGCGGACCGCGTCCTGCTGCGCCTCGACGTCACTCCGCGGTTCACTGCCGCCAATCCGCGAGTACGGGAAAACCTCGGCAAAGTCGCCGTCGAGCGCGGACCGCTCGTCTATTGCATGGAAGGGATCGATCAGCCATCAGGCGTAGCGATGTTCGACTGGTCGCTCGACGCCGCGGGCAAGTTCGAATCCGAGTGGCGTTCCAATCTGCTCGGCGGCATCATGCTTCTCCGCCACAAAGCCGTGGCGGCGGCAACGCCTTCCGCAACCGAAGCGCTCTACCGCCCGTTCACACCCGCTCCCGAGAAGGGCAAACCCGGCGTCATTACGCTGATTCCCTACTACACGTTCGCCAATCGCGAGCCGTCGCCGATGCAGGTGTGGATCCCCTATCGGTGAAAGCTACCGGGGCATGCCCTGCAGGTAGGTGACGGCAGCCTCGGTCACATCCTGCTGGACGCTGTCGCTGAACACGCTTGTCGCCGGTTCGTATCCGCCCTCGGCGAAGCCATCCTTCGTCGGCAGATATCCCATCCACCCGTTCGTATAACCGAAATAGAAGGTGTTGGCGAACGGTGAGCGGTTGCGCACCTCCATCGAGATCTCGCAGAACATTTCCACAGGGGCGCTCCAGATGGCCGTGCCATTGATCCTCCAGAACCTCAGCGGCAAACGCACCAGCGGCGATCCGCCCGAGTTCGCGCGCGCGTAACTGCTCAACTCCTCCGTCCAATCGAGGCCTTTCTTGCGCGGCGTCTCCACCCACTTCTCTCCGGACCACAGCGCCACGTCGCCCGTGCCCGCCGCCAACCCGCGGTTGGCCGCCAGAATGCGGTCGCCCAGCATGACGTTGAACTGCGTCAGGTGGCCGCTCTTGGGATCCCGGTACACGCTGTAGATGGGCGCGATGTTTCCCGCCGCGCCATTGATGTACAGCATCGGCGCGCCGGCCTTTTCTTCCACATACTCCGCAACGATGCCCGGGGCGTCGCCGCTGATTTCCATCCAACTCCCGCCAAGCACGGTGCCGTGCATCGAGTAGTTCGCAATCAACGCGATGGGCGTGCCGCTCGAGCGCTCCAGGCGAATGAGCCCGATCTGCCGGTCCACCGGGCCATCCGGATTCAACCCGAGCGAGATCTTCCCATCCACGTCCCGCGCGCGCCGGTTGATGTTGGCGAAGGATACGCCCGTCCCCATCGCTATGCGCGCCGGCTCCAGCTTTCGAATGGCTTCCTTCACTCCGCCCACCAGTTGACGCAGCGCCGCCTCCGTGTATTCGACATCCGCCGCATGACCGCCGCGCCCTTTCAGCAATATCTTATAGACATCCGGCGACCCTACTTCCGGCGCCGAATGGGTGTGCGTGACGCTCCAGAGGAAGTTCAGGGCCGGAATGCCCGTCTCTTTCTCCATACGCCGCGCCGCCTCGTCATATACTGTCGGCGAAAACAGGCACACATCGGTGGACGCCAGCACGAACCGGTTCCGCCCGTCGTCCATCACCACGATGCGATGGAAGATCCTGTCGTGTATCCCCGTCGATTGGCGATCGGCATAGCCGATCAGCCATTTCGGAGTAGATGGTGTGATATCCACCTTTACCGCCGCTGCCTTGAAGGCCGCCGCCGCCGGCGCCAGGGCCGTTATCAGAGCAAGCATCAGGATTCGCATAGCGTACGGGAGGCATGGTATCAGATTCACGGCAGCCGGTTTGCGGATGCCGTGACATACTTATGGATAATGTCCCAAGTAGCTCCTCGTCGAGAGGTTTTTGATGCCGTTGTGGTGGGGTCCGGCGCCACCGGCGGCTGGGCCGCCAAGAAACTGACCGAGTCCGGGATGCGCGTCGCGTTGCTCGAAGCAGGCGGCAAGGTGACGCCCGCCGATTTCACCGAGCACAAGATGCCGTGGCAAATGCCTTATCTCGGCATGTCGCCGAAGGTCATTGAGGACCGCCCGATTCAAGGCCTTTGCTACGCCTGCACCGAATACAACTACAAGTGGTTCGTCAATGATGTGAGCAACCCCTACACGCAGGAGAAGCCCTTCCATTGGATCCGCATGCGCGTGCTCGGCGGCCGCTCCCTGAGTTGGGGCAGACAGAGCTACCGCTTCAGCGACCTCGATTTCAAGGCCGCTTCGCACGATGGGTACGGCGATGACTGGCCTATCAGCTACGCCGACATGGTCCCCTACTACGAGGAGGTGGAAAAGTACGTAGGCATCAGCGGCAACTCCGAGGGGCTGCCGCAACTGCCGGACAGCATCTTCCAGCCGCCGATGGAGATGACGTGCGGCGAGGAACTGCTGCGCCGCCACGTCAAGGACAAGTTAGGGCGAACGGTTACCATCGGCCGCACGGCCATCCTCACGAAGGCGAAGAACGGGCGCCAGGCTTGCCACTACTGCGGACCCTGCGAGCGCGGCTGCTCGACGTTTTCCTACTTCAGCAGCCCGTTCACCACGGTGGCTGATGCGCGGAAGACCGGCAGGCTGGCGCTGGTTACCGATGCGGTCGCGAGCCACATTGTCCTTAAAGACGGCAAAGCCGCCGGAGTGGCTTATATCGACCGCGCTTCCCGTGAACCGCGCGAGGTGCAGGCGCGCTACGTCATGCTGTGCGCCTCGACGCTCGAATCGACGCGGCTGCTGATGAACTCCGGCATCGGCTCGTCGAGCGACGCCATTGGCCGGTACGTAATGGACCACATCTATCAGGGCGGGGCCACGGGCACGATGCCTATGCTCGAGGCCAAGCCGTGGGCGGGCATGCCGCGCCGCCCCAACGGCATCTACATCCCCCGCTTCCGCAACGTGAAGGAAAAGGAGACCAACGGCTTCATCCGCGGGTACGGCTATCAGGGCGGAAGCAGCCCGTCATTCGATTTCGGAGCTTCCGGCTTCGGCGCTTCGTATAAGAACGCAGTCCGCAACGGCTATTGGAACATCGGCATCTCGCTGTGGGGCGAATGCCTGGCGCGCAAGGAAAATCGCGTGGAAATCGACAGGGACCGTGTCGATGCGTGGGGCATTCCGGTCCTCAAGATCAGCGCCCAGTGGGGCGATAACGAAAAGAAGCTATGGAACGACGGGCGCGAGCAGGCGGCGGAGATGCTGCGCGCCGCCGGCGCCGCGGATGTCCGCCTCACGGGCCAGTTCTCGGTTCCGGGCTTCTGCATTCACGAAGTGGGTACGGCGCGCATGGGGAATGATCCGAAGACCAGCGTGCTCAACAAACACAACCAGGCGCACGAGGTTCCGAATCTCTTCGTCACCGATGGCGCCTGTTATGTCTCGATTGGTTGCGTCAACCCGACTCTCACCATGATGGCGATCACGGTTCGGGCCTGCGACTACCTGGTGAATGAATATTCGAAGCGCAAGGTCTAGGACGGGCGGACGCCGATGGATGTCGGCTTCGGCCTGTGTCCGGCCGTCGCGTAAAACAGGCTATAGACCACCTGTTCGACGAAGCTCACGTTCGTGTCACCCCGCTGTGCGGCTTCCATGTACTTGACGAAGCAGTAGGTCTTGCGCGGCAGTTGCGCGTCGGCGGCCGCCTTGGCGACGCCCCACAGTGTCATGGACACGAGGAGCGCAACCAATGCCGCCCGCGGGAAGTTCCATGTGATTTTGCTCCTCATGCCTGTAAGACGGCGAATCCCGGCGCCGGGTTAGCGCTTTCAGCCGGAAGTAACAAAACTTAACGTTCACCCCCGGCGGGGGGAGTCAGGCGCTCGTGTTCTCCACCCACCACGGCTTCGAAGTGGGGTCCTGAATCACGACTTCCTGAAGGAACTTCGCGGCTTTGGCAAGCCCTTCGTCGGGAGACATGAGCGAGTCCTCGTGTTCGATCGAGAGCACGTAGTCATAGCCGTACATGCGCAGCGTGCTGACGAATTCCTTCCACCACTCCGCCCCGTGGCCGTAGCCGCAGGTGCGGAAGATCCAGGCGCGGTTCTTCTCGTCCGTGTAGAGCTTCATGTCGAGCACGCCGGTCTTTGGAAGGTTGGCGCTGTAGATTTGCGTATCCTTGGCGTGCACGTGGAAGATGGAGTCGCCGAGCACGCGAATGGCGGCGATGGGATCTATCCCCTGCCAGAACATGTGGCTGGGGTCGTAGTTGCAGCCGATGGCCGGCCCGCAGGCGGCGCGAAGCTTCAACATAGTCTCCGGGTTGTACACGATTAAGACCGGGTGCATATCGATGGCGATCTTCACGCCGTGATCTTCGGCGAACCTGG
>JADLBG010000723.1 GCA_020847895.1 Bryobacterales bacterium | reverse complement strand
CGAGCATTTCCGGGCGGTTCCTCTACAGCTTCGGCGTGACGGCGGCGGCGGCGATTCTGGTCTCGCTGCTGGTGAGTTTCTCGCTGACTCCGATGATGAGTTCGCGAATGTTGAAAGTGCAACGCCATGCGCGCGCGGCGGGCGAATCCGGCTCTGATTCGCGCCGCGGGTTCTACGGTATTCTTGACCGCATCTACACGAAGTTCCTGCGGTGGTCCATGCATCACCGCATGATTGTCGCCTCCTGCGCCGTGGTGGTGATCTTCTCCTGCGTCCCGCTCTACAAGATGGTGCGGCAGGAATACATTCCCACAAATGTGGATGAAGGCGAGTTCGAATTGAACATCACGGCGCCGGAGGGCGCAAGTCTAGCCTCGATGGAAGCGGTGCTGCGGCACGTGGAAAAAGATCTTTTCGCGCTGCCGGGAGTGGAGCACCTGTTGGCCACCGTCGGCGCCAGCTATCTCAGCGCTGTCAACAGCGCCCAGTGTTTTATTCGCATTGGGAATGTGGAGGACCGTGTCTTCTCCATTCCCCGCCTGATCGAGAAGACGCTGCAAGGCAAGCCTCTCGAAGCCTTCCGCGGCATCTACTCCCAGCGGGACGTGATGCAGGCCATCCGCGCCATCTTCAAGCAGTATCCCGATCTGCGCGTTCAGGTGCGCAATTCGCAAACGATCAACCAGGGGTCGGCGCCGGTGGACATTGATTTCGTCATCCGGGGGCCCGAACTGGAGGTTCTCAGCAACTACAGCGAAACGATGCGTACCGAGGCGATGAAGATCCCCGGGTTGGTGGACGTCGACACCACCCTCCGCATGACAAAGCCGGAACTGCGCGTATCGATTGACCGCGACCGCGCGGCGGACCTCGGCGTGGACGCCGCCGACATCGCCGATTCGCTCCGCATCATGGTGGGCGGCGACGACGAAGTGTCTCGATTCCGCGACGACAAACTCGCCGAGGATTACGACGTCGAAGTGCGCCTCGCCGGTGTGGACCGCCGCGATGCCGGCGCGGTTTCCAAGCTCTACGTGCCGGCGCGCAACGGGCAGATGGTTCGCCTTGACAATGTGGTGAAGCTGAAGGAAGGAATGGCCCCCTACCGCATCGAGGGCTTGAACCGCCAGCGTCAGGTGGGCATCCGCGCCAACATCGCGCCCGGCTATGCGCTTGCCGACCGACTGGAGGAGATGTTCAAACTCGCCGCGAAGCTGAACATGCCGGTGGCGTACTCGACGGCTGTAATTGGAAGAGGCCGCGAATTCGAGCGTACTTTCGGCGAGTTCCTCATCGCATTCCTGCTCTCCATTGCCTTCATGTACATGATTCTCGCTTCGCAATTCGAGAGCCTCGTACATCCCATCACGATCCTGCTCAGCCTGCCGCTCGCCGTTCCGTTCGGCTTCTATTCGCTATGGCTGTTTCAGGATACGCTGAACCTGTATTCGGCGCTGGGCATTCTGGTTCTCTTCGGCGTGGTGAAGAAGAACTCGATTCTCCAGATTGATCACACCAACAACCTGCGGCGTTTGGAAGGCATGAGCCGCCTGGATGCGATCATGCAGGCCAATCGCGACCGCTTCCGCCCGATTCTGATGACGACGCTGACGCTGGTAGCCGGGATGCTGCCGCTCGCGCTGGGCGCGGGACCCGGCGCCGAGGAGCGTCGTTCCATCGCCATCATCGTCATTGGCGGCCAGAGCCTGTCTCTCTTTTTGACCTTGCTGGTGACGCCGGTGGCCTACTCGCTGTTTGACGATTTCGGCGCGCTTGCCGCCCGCCGCCGGGTGGGGCAGCACGTCCCGGCCGCGACGGATTGAGGAGGCGGTCGCGCGGCCTACAAACTAGGAGGTAGCCGTTCTTAGATTGCAGTTCAGGTGTCATAAACGATGAAGACTTACACCGCAGTGGTTGAGCAATGTCCTGAGACGGGCCTTTATGTCGGCTATGTGCCCGGTTTCGCGGGAGCCCACTCGCAAGGTGGGACGCTCGATGAACTCAACAGGAATCTTCGGGGTTACCACCATGCTTCTTGAAGAGAGCGAGCCGGAACTCGACACGACTTTCGTTGGGACGCAGCCGGTCACAGTGGGCTGATTCGTGGGGAAGCATTGCGCTGATCATTAAAAATATGATTGGCGTCGGGAGAATTCGTGAAGAGGAGAGTGCACAGGGCGATACGACCTCCCTGTGATTTGCTGCTACCTTTGCACACCTGGGTCGGGGATGGAAAGCCTACGGCAAATTCTTCTCGCCAAAAGGTTTGCGATTTCCGAGTGACGCGGAATTGCCTCGGCATGGCCGGTCTGAGGATTCTCCCATAAGGAGTGCTCTTTCCCTTCCCGGCGTAGGATGCAACCATGACGGCGAAGATGGCGGAGCAGCGTGTCCCGTTTCATCCAACGATCAAGAGTTCCTGCTCAGCGTCCGGCGGCATCGCCCGGAGCGAATCTTCCCGCCGCTGTTCCAATATCAGGATGATGGCTTCGCGGAGGTTCTCCAAACACTCCTCCCGAGATCTGCCCTGCCCATTCGCTCCCGGCACTTCGGCACAGTACGCGATGTACCAGGGGCCGTCCTCCTCCACGATCGCGGTGAACTCGTTGTGCATAGCTTATTCTAACAAGGACGACTCAAGTTGCCATCGCCCTCGCCGCTATCTTCAACCCCAAGTCCACCGCGCCCCAGACAAATCCACTGTGAAAGGGCTCACCGCTCGAGAATCGCCAGGGGAGGTAAGCTCCCATCACCTTCTTCCCCACTCTCCATAACGGCGACACTCCCACTTTGTAGCGATCCTCATCGAACGCATCCGCTGTTACGGGGACCACGGGGTTGGCTGTGTACTTGAACGGAACCTGCGCGAAGACGGCTTTGTTCAAGTAATCCATTACGGTGATGCACATCGGCTCGAATTCCACCTCCGGCTTCGTGCGGAGAATCTCGGCGGCGATATGATCGGCCGCCGCGTCGGCCTGGAGCAGCGCCAGGAACGCCATTTTGACGGGATAGTTGCTTGCGTCGCCGGCTGCGAAGACGCGGTCCATGCTCTCCACGCGTCCGCTGGCCGGTGACACCTGCAGGAAGCCGCGTTCATCCCGCGGCAGCGACAGGTACGATTTCGACGCCGCGTGCGACGGAAAGGAGACCAGCAAGTCGAATGCGGCGCTCTCGCCGTTGGAATAAAAAACACGGCCCGGTTCGACGTGATCCACCGTCCAGCGCCTGTGCCCGGTAATGGATCGCCCGGCGAATTCCTCAATGATTATTGTGTTCAGGCGGGGCCCCAACGACTGAAGATAGGTTTCCTCCACCGTCGTGAAGGTGATCTCGACGCTTTCGCGAACGTCCTGCTCCCGGAGCCAGGTGTCGGTCATGATCGCCATCTCGTAAAGGGGTCCCGGACAAAGGTTGTTGGGAGGGACGACGAACAACAGCTTCTGTCCGCGCTCACGCGCTTTCTCCACAATGCGCCGGTATTGCTCCCGCAACTTCAACATCTCCTCGGCGGACCACACGGTGACCGCATGGTCAGCCAAACCGGGAATCTCTGCCGCGCGCATCGCCGCGCCCGTCGCGATTACCAGGTAATCATAGGGCACTTCAAAATCCGGCAGATGCACCATCCGCCTGACGGAGTCCACCGCCTCCACGCTCGATTCAATGAACTCGATATCTTTGCGCCTCGCGGGTTGATCGATCCAGACGCGGTACTTTTCCGGGTTCTCCCCGAACGGAACGTAAATCAGGTTCGGCTTGAAGAGAAAATAGCCGCGGTTGGACACCAGCGTGATATCGGCTTTGCCGTGCAGTTTATGGCGCAGAAAGAACGCCGCTTCCAGGCCGGCGAAGCCGCCGCCAAGCACCACCGCCTTAGGCCTGCGTTTCATAGGGCATCTCCTGCCTTATTAGGGACGCAACGTTGAGTGATTGACAAGGGGGGTAGGGCGCCTTCACCCCCTCATCTATATCAACCCTATTCCCCGGCGGATTCGTTTTCCAGCCGGTCAAAGATCTCCGGGATCGCATCCAGGGCGGATCCCATCGCGAGGTCTTCCTTCAATTCGAGCAGCAACGGATAGTTGGTCTGCCGGGAACGCAACAGACCCATCGTTTTCCGCCAGTCGACGGTGCCGCCCGGTTTGAGATAGGGGAAGAAGTGCGCATCGTTCACGCTGTCGTTGTCGTGCACATGGGTGGAGCGGATGCGATCGGCCATGATCTGGTAGGCCTGCTCCACGCCCTCCATGAGGTTGGCATGGCCGGTGTCGAAACAGAAGTGCAGGTCGAGGTGAGTCAACTCGAGGAAGTGCACCAACCGCTCCGCGCTCGAAAGCTTGTTGGGAATATTCTCGAGCAGAATCTCCACTCCCCGCTGCTTGGCAAAGACCCGCAGTTCATCAAGCGCCGTGAACGCCGCCTCGATCTTCCGTTCTTCGTATTCCTCGCCTCCTATTCCGATGTGCTGGATGAGGTACTTGCATGGAATCACTTCCGCCACCTCGATGGCGCGCTTGATTTCGTCCACCATGGCCGCGCGCTTCGATTTGACGGGCTCGGTGATGGTGATCACCGCGTTCGGTCCGGTGCGGCCCCAGCAGTCATCGCTGTACATGGGCGCATGCAGCGCATGCAGATACAAAGGCGAATCCTGAAACCAGTGGCCCAGTTCGTTCACCTGCTCTTTGTTGTAATAATCCAGGTGTTGGCGCGCGCAGAAGATCTCCACCGCGGGTACGCCTGACTTCCAGATCTTGTCCAGCCACACGGTATTCAGCCGGTGATTGACGAAAAAATGCGTCGAAACAGCGTGTAACATGCGCTTGGTATGGTCCCTGTCTTCAGAATCCGGCGGCTTTGCCGTGCGCGCGGCGATCCGTGCCGCCGGCAAGCCATCCGTCCGGCTGCACCACAATCGCCTCCACATTGGCCACGGACGAGATTCGGTCCACTGTGTGGCCACGAGCCTTCAGCAGGGCAATTGTATCAGGTGAGAACCCTCTTTCGAGGTACAGCTTGTCCGGCATCCACTGATGATGGAAGCGGGGCGCGTCGATGGCGTCCTGCACATTCATGCCAAAATCAACCACATTCAGGATCACCTGAAGCACGCCGGTGATGATGCGCGAGCCCCCTGGCGCGCCCGCCACCATGAAGAGTTTGCCGTCCTTCAAAAGAATGGTGGGCGTCATCGAGGACAGCGGACGCTTGTTGGGTTGTATGGCGTTCGATTCCCCCTGCACCAGTCCGAACATGTTCGGCTCGCCCGGCTTGGCGGCGAAGTCATCCATCTCGTTATTGAGAAGGAATCCCAAACCCGGAACCGTCACCCCGCAGCCATAGCCGCCGTTGATGGTATAGGTGAGCGCCGCGGCGTTGCCTTTCTCATCGACGATGGAGAGATGCGTGGTCTCGGAGCTTTCCGCCAGTTGCAGATTCCCAGGCTTGATCTCCTCTGAGGTGGATGCCTTGCCGGGCTGGATGGTGGCGCGGCGCGCGGCAATGTATTTCTTATCGAGCAGTTTGCTCACCTGCACCCGGAAGAAATCAGGATCGCCCAGATACTCGCTGCGGTCGGCGTAGTAGCGGCGCATAGCCTCGGCTACGAAGTGAATGGCGGCCGCCGACCCCGCTCCATAATCCTGATAGTTGGTTCCCTCGAGCATACCCATCATCTGGAGAATGCCCAGCCCGCCGGAACTCGGCGGCGGCGCCGTGATGATGGAGTATCCGCGGTAGGCGCCCGTGAGCGGCTTACGCTCCGCCGTGCGGTAGTTCCTCAGGTCATCGAGGGTGATCAACCCGCCGTTGGCCTTCATCGCTTCCGCCAGCCTCGTTGCCGTCTCCCCTTCATAGAACTCCCTGGCGCCGCCGCGCGCGATCCGTTCGAGTGTCCGCTGCAAGTCCGGTTGGGCGAAGATTTCATCCGGCTCATAATACTTGCCGTTCCGCAAAAAGATCCGCTTCGATTCCGGGAACCGGCTCATCAGCTTCGCTCCGCTGACGAGCGACTTCGCAAACGCGTAGGACACCGGGAACCCCCGCGCCAACCGGATTGCCGGCTCCACCAGTTGCGCCCAAGGTTTCGACCCGAACTTTCGGTGAGCGGTTTCGAGACCGCTCACCGTGCCCGGAACTCCAGCCGCCCGCCATCCAACGATACTGTCCTCGGTGGGCTTACCGCCGGGATCAAGATACATGTCGTGCGACGCCTTTCCGGGGGCACGCTCCCGAAAATCAAGGAAGGTGGATTCCCCGTTCGCCAGCCGGACCAGAAGAAATCCCCCTCCCCCCAGATTCCCAGCGGAAGGATGTGTCACCGCCAAAGCAAACGCCACTGCCACGGCAGCGTCCACTGCATTGCCGCCGGCCTTGAGCACCGCGACGCCCACATCCGTTGCCTGCGGTTCCTGGGCCACCACCATCGCATGGCGGGCGTGTTCGGGATGGTCCGCGGCAAGGGGGAACGCAAGGAGCGAGACAGCGAGCAGAATAGAAAGAGTCCGGCGCACCATGTTCGATTTTACTATGCGCTCCGCTCTTGCCATGCGCTCCGCCGCGGGCCGCCGCCGGGAGTTGGATACAATCAGGCTATGCGCTGGATGTTCCTTTTCGCCTTCTGCCTCACGGCGGCGGAGGTGAAACTCGGCAAGCCGCTGACGCTTGCCTCGCCCCTGCCGGTGTCAAAGTTACTGGCTGAGCCTGAACCCTACGTCGGCAAAACCGTGCAGGTGAAGGGAAAAGTGACCGAGGTCTGTCAGATGGCGGGCTGCTGGACCAACCTCGTCGATCCGGGAACAAATGTAATGATCCGCGTCAAAGTGAATGACGGCGAAATCGTGTTTCCCAAGGACGCTGTGGGGAAAACGGCGATTGCGGAAGGCGTGCTGAAGAAATTCACCCTCACTCATGAACAGGCGCTGGCGCGGGCCAGGCACGAAGCCGAGGAACAAGGCCGCAAGTTTAACCCCGCCTCCGTCAAAGGCGGCGCAACTATATACCAGATTCAAGGATCGGGAGCCGTGCTTCTCGACTAGCCCACCGGAAATGAAATGAAACTAGCCTCTGTCCTTCTGCTCGCTCTCTCTCTGCTTGCCCCCGCCCAGGTTGTGCGGCGGCCCAAGTTGGTCGTCGCCATCGCGGTGGACCAGTTCCGCTACGACTATCTCACGAAATTTCGTGACCAGTACAACAGCGGACTTTCGCGGCTGCTGACTCGAGGGGCGGTGTTTACGAACGCTTTCTACATCCACTTTCCAACGGTAACCGCCGTCGGCCATTCCACCTACCTGACGGGCGCCACCCCTTCCATCAGCGGCATCGTCGGCAACGAGTGGTATGACCGCGAGGAAGGCAAAGTGGTAACCAGCGTCTCCGATGACAATGCCGAGATGCTGGGTGGAGCAAGCCGCGGCGGAGGCAAAGCAGCATCCCCCCGCCGGCTGCTGGTGAGCACCGTCGGCGACGAACTCAAGATGGCGGGACGCGGCTCGAAAGTCGTGGGCGTATCCGTAAAGGATCGCAGCGCGATTCTTCCATCCGGGCACATGGCCGACGGCGCTTACTGGTTCGACGGTTCGAGCGGAAATTTCGTCTCCAGCACCTATTACTTCGCCGCTCTCCCCGAGTGGGTGAAGAGGTTCAACGCCTCGCACCCCGCCGATCGCTTCCTCAGCAAGAGTTGGACCCCGGTGAGCGGCGGCGCGGCGTTCAAAACGATGCCGGCCGCGGCGGATGCGAAATTCTATAGCGCGATCGAGGCGACTCCCTATGCCAACGAACTCATCGAGAAGTTCGCCGAAGCTGCCGTCGCCGGAGAACAACTCGGCAAGCGCAACACGACAGACTTGCTTGCCATCAGCTTCTCGGCTAACGACTACGTCGGCCACGCCGTAGGTCCGGATGATCCCCAGGTTCGCGACATCTCCATCCGTACCGACCGCTTGTTCGGGGATCTGTTCCAGTTCCTCGAGGCGCAGGTGGGAATGCGCAATGTCCTTGTAGTGTTTACGGCTGATCATGGCGTAGTGCCCGTTCCCGAAGTGAACGCGGCCCGCAAGATGCCGGGCGGCCGGGTCTCGGGGAAGATGATCGCGGACAAAATACAAAGCCGGTTGAGTGAGAAATACGGCCCCGGAAAGTGGCTCATCGGGAAGATTGGCGAATCGCAATTCCTCAATGATGGGCTCATTCGGGAGAGAAACCTCACGATGGACGAGGTTTCCGAAACAGCAGCCCAGGCTGCGCGCGAGGTGCCGCATGTGTTCCGCGCCTATTCCCGCGCCCAACTTTCGCGCGGCGGCGTGCCTGGGGACATGGTGGACCGGCGCATCCTCAACGGCTTCAACCAGCGCCGGAGCGCGGATGTGACGGTGGTCCTGGACCCTTACTATCTGAACGAAGGCAAAGGTACATCACACGGCACTCCGTTCCTCTACGATGCCCATGTCCCGGTCATCTTCATGGGGGAGGGCATCCGGTCCGGTCGCTACAACGAGAAGATCGCGCCGAACGACATCGCCCCCACCCTGGCAACCATGCTCGATGTGGAAACGCCCAGCGGCGCGGTAGGCCGGGTTCTGACGGAGATTCTGATCGAACCTCATCCGGCCGCGGCGAAGGCTGCCAAATGAGCCAGCTTCTAAGGACTCGCCCGCAAAACGGAGGCTCGCCGCCGGGCCACGTTGCGAGTTCGCACAGGGCTTGAGGGGCGGCGGCCCCTTTGCGGGCTAGCGTGAGGCCTGAAGGCTGCCCTTCGGAGCCATGACCACGCGCGCCATGCCGGGATGCAGTTCGATCCGGTCCATGTTGTAGCCGAGTTCGAAATCCTTCCCCACCTTCGCCTGCGGATACAGCGGATTGACGAAGGTCTTGATGAGCAGATCGAGCGCGCGGCCCTGGATGGTGTTGCCGCCGACGTTGACCCGCTCCAGGTCGACGCGGGCAATCCCCCGGTTCGATGCGATGCGGCCGACCACTGTGATGGGATGTTCCCCGTCGAGCAGTCTGCTCATGAGCCAGTTCAAGTCCTGACCCTGCGCCTGGCGCATCTT
>JADLBG010000722.1 GCA_020847895.1 Bryobacterales bacterium | reverse complement strand
GTCACGCGGTTCGTGGCTTCCGCTTATGAGGTTTGGGGAAATGAGGGCGGGTCCGTGGAGGCGCATACGAAGGGTGACGGCCGGCGGCCGAAAGTGTAGCCCGAACTGGGATATAGAACGATGAGATCATTCACAATCCGCAAGGCGGAAGCAAGAGACAGGCGATTCCCGCTCCACGCCGGCGCCGGGACTGACGCCGTGCATGTGGTGACGGAGTATGCGTTCGCCGAGACACGGCTCCTTACCGGAGAGGAGGTACAGGGGTGCGGCATTGTGCTCACACTGGGGCGCGGCAACGATCTGGTTTGCCGGGCGATCGAGATGCTTGCCGAACCGCTCGCCGGCCGTGAAATCGAGGAACTGATGGCGGATTTCGGCTCCGTCAGCCGGCAACTGGCGGACCATGCGGAACTGCGCTGGCTCGGTCCGCACAAGGGCGTGATCCATCTGGCGCTGGCGTCGCTGACGAATGCCTGCTTCGATCTTTGGGCGAAGGCGCGAGGGGTACCCTTGTGGGGGCTGCTGCTGGCTCTTCCCGCGGCGGCGGTGGTGAATCTGCTGGATCTGAGCTATCTCGAAGACGCGTTGACGCCGGCCGAGGCGCTTCAGATGATCGAGGAGGAGGAAGCCCGGCGGGCATCGCGTGAAGAGATCCTCGTCAGAGGTTACCCGGGCTACGACACTTCCGTTGGATGGTTCCAATATGAGGACGCGATGGTGCGGGAGAACGCCCGGCGGGCGTTGGAGAACGGCTTCCGGGCATTCAAGTTGAAGGTGGGGTCGAAGGATGCCGCCCGCGACCTGCGACGCGCGGCGATGCTGAGGGAACTGGCCGGTGGGGATTGCCGGATCATGTTTGACGCGAATCAGCAATGGACTTTGCCGCAGGCCGAGAGTTTCTGCGACGCCGTGCGCGGGCTGGATCCGTACTGGATTGAAGAGCCCACGCATCCGGACGATATCGAGGCCCATGCGGCGCTGGCGCGGCACATCGCGCCGATGCGCATCGCGCTGGGGGAGCATGTTCCGAACCGGGTGATGTTCAAGAATTTCCTCTCGCGTGACGCGGTGCATTTCGTACAAGCCGACTGCACGCGCGTGGCGGGGATTTCGGAGTTTCTCACGGTGAGCATGCTGGCCCGCAAGTACGGTCTGCCGCTTGTGCCTCACGTGGGGGACATGGGCCAGATCCATCAGCACCTGGTGCTGTTCAACCACATCGCGCTCGGGTTGGAGGCGTTGTTTCTGGAATACATTCCTCATATGCGGGAGCATTTCGTGCATCCGGCCGTGGTGGAAGCGGGAGTCTACCGGACGCCTCAAACACCGGGTTGTACGGCAGACTTGAAGGCGTGAGGAACGGCTGATGTCACTGGCATGGCGACTGGCGGTTCTGCTATGGGGAGGCGCGATTTGGGCGCAGGCGGCAGGGCTCGCGGCGCCATTATCGGCGGCAACGCTTGAATGGTCAGTGAATCTCGGCGCGCCGGCAGTGGGGCCTGCTGTGTCCGTCGGCGCGGTGGGCTCGACGAGCGCCCTTGCCGTTGCGCTGGCCAACGGGCGCATAGCCGTCTATTCGCCGGAGGGAGCGAAGTTGCGGGAGATGAGGCTCGATCTGGGGCCCGGGTCATCGCCGGTGTCAGACGGAAGGAACGTTTACGCGGCGGATGTGTTTGGCTCCGTCTATTGCTTTGATGAGAGCGGCGCAAGGGTATGGAAGTATTCGCGCGAAGACTGGTACGGAAGCGGCTACAACAACCTGGTACTTGCGGATATTGATGGCGATGGAATGCGCGAGGTGCTGGTGGCTACACAGCGCGGCAACCTGTACGCCATCGACTCCCATGGCGCCCCGCGGTTTGAGCTGAAGGTGACAAATTTCCGGCTCTCGTCGCCGGCTGTCGGCGATGTGAATGGAGACGGGCTGCCTGACATTGTCTTTTCCAATGATGACGGGGAAGCGTATTGCGTCAACGGCAAGGGAGACATCGAATGGGTGTTCCGTGTGGAGGAGGGACGGTTCGGGCGCACGCTTCCCGTGATTGCGGATGCGGATAAAGACGGGCGCTACGAGGTGTATTTCGGGACGCCTTTCGGCGGACAGGCGACGGGGATCTACGCGCTGGATGGGATGACGGGGAAACTTCGGTGGAGAGCGAAGTCGCTGCTTCAGACCTACAACTCCATTGTGGTTGCGGATCTCAACCACGACGGCCGCAACGAGATTCTCTATGGCGACAAGAACACGCGCGTGTTCGCGGTGGACGGGGCGGGGAAACCGCTATGGGACCGGCAACTGGACGGGAACGGGATTTTTTTTGCGGGCGCGGTGGCGGACCTGGAGGGCGGCCGCCCGCTGCTGTTGCAGATGGCGCGCGGCGTGGGCGCCAACGGGAAGTCGTTGTATGCACTGGACGGACAGGGCGCGATTGTGGATGCGGCTCCGGTTGACCGCGCCGAGCCGCATGCGGCCGGCGGTTCGAGTTCGCCTCTGTTGTGCCGCTTTCGCGGAACGAGCAGCGTGGAACTGGTGGTGACGGCGGGCGGGAAGATGCTTTGCTACCGGCCGCCGCAAAAGCCCGGCGCGAGGATTCTCTGGCCGGGCGCGCGAAACGATGCGGTGTTTTCGGGCTTCGTTCCTTCGACGGCAAAGACGCCGGTCCGGGCGGCAGGGCGCAGTTCGAGACCGGCGGCGGGCGGGGCGAGCGTTGGGGCGCTGGCAGGGAAGAACCAGATAGCCGTGCCGCAGCCTCCAGCCCACGCCATGGCCAGCGTGCGCATCATCGATCCGGGGGGCGCCGTTCATCTCACGTTCCTGCGAAAGGGCGATGCGATGGCCGCGAATTTCACCGCGGACCGCACGGGGAGTTATCGCGCCACGGTGCAATGGATCGACACTGTTTCGGCCAGGACGCTGCGAAGCGAAGAGAAGATATACGTTTTGGACGCGGCCCATAGCGAGGACGCCCGCCGGCTGCGGGCCTTCGAAGAAGAG
Source organism: Bryobacterales bacterium (assembly GCA_020847895.1). Lineage (GTDB taxonomy): Bacteria > Acidobacteriota > Terriglobia > Bryobacterales > Bryobacteraceae > CADEFT01. The sequence continues at coordinate 16,712 of JADLBG010000722.1, read as the reverse complement.
GCGCGGAAGCTGCGTGCAAGTCTTGGCGGGCATGGGGAACTTGCGGAGCATTTCCTGGCGATGGCGCGGGGATTTCAAGAGAAGAAGCGCGAAGAACGGGATTATTGGCTGTCGCTTCTGCGCTACACCGCGCGTACGCATCCGGCGCAGACGCTGAGAGTGGAGCAGATCGCCAATCCGTGGCCCGATCTGGACGCCGCGGCGCTGCTCGATCGCGCGGCCGGAGCGTCTTCCAACCGGGTGCGCGTGCATATGATCGGCAATGAGTATGAATCGGCGGCCATCGCGCTGGTGAACCTTGCGCCGCGCGATGTCACGGTGCGCATCGAGGCCGGTCCGTTCACCGGCGAATCCGGGACGAAGGTTGCGGGTCATGAGGTTGTGGAGCTTCGAGCGGCTCCTCCCATCCGGCGCGTGGCCTCGGGCATTGTGTCCGAGGATGTGCTGCCGGTGCTCGGGCAGGGGCAAACGCTGCGGTTGGGCGCCGGGGAAACCGCGAAGGTGTGGCTCACGTTCCATAGCCGGAAACTCCCGGCGGGGGCGTACCGCTCGCGATTGCGGATCGGGGATCTGACTTCGGTGGAAGCGCCGCTGGAGGTTCCGATTGCCGTATCGGTGAGCGCCGTGCGTCTGCCTGATCGCCAGACGTACCGCCATAACAACTGGCTGTACCTCGATTCGATTGCCGATCCGGTGACGCGGGAAGCAACTTTTGACGACGCTTTGAGTCACGGCACGAACACCTTCGTCATTCCTCCGGTTTCGTTTGAGGTGTCCGCGGACGGAACACTGGGCGGGATGGATTCAGGAAGGCATGACAGGCTGGTGGAAAAGCTGCGCGGCAGGGCGTTCTTCATGATCAGCGGAACGGTGGGGCTGGTTTGGCCCAGGAATGCGGTTCCCGAGAGAGAAGCCAAAGACCGCGCCTTCGCGGAGGCCATCCGGCGCTACGTGGCGCATATGCGATCGCTTGGCGTGGGGGAGAAGGAGTGGGCTTTCTACATCCATGACGAGCCGGGGCTGAGTGGAAAGGATGCGGTATTCGACCAATGGGTGGCGGACGTGAAGCGCGTGAAGGCTGCGGATGCGAAAGCCCAAGTGTACGCGAACCCGGCGGGCGGAGCTACGGCGGCGATGCTCGCGCCGTTGGAGGATCTGATTGACGTGTGGCAACCGGACCTGCATCTGTTCAGGGCAGATCCCGAGGGGTTGGGGAACGTCTTCCGCCACGGTCAGTTCTGGCACTATGAAGCGCCGGGGGAACAACGGGAACTCGATCCGCTCGGCTATTACCGGATGAAGCCGTGGATCTCGTTTCAACTCGGCATGACGGGCGGCGGTTATTGGGTTTACAGCTACTCCCCCTACTGGTTCTTCGACCGCTCGATGGCCGCGGAATACGGCGCCGTGTACACGACGGAAAGCGGTCCGGTCACTACGAAGCGGTGGGAGGCGTCGCGCGACGGAATCGAGGATTTCGAACTGCTCACGATGATCCGGGAGACGGCCAGCCAGGCCGGGGACGCGGGTAAGCCCGCGCTCGAATTGCTGGACGAGGCGGTGAAATGGGTGACCCGGGGGCAGGAACACGCGAGCGACATCAGCCGCAAGCTGCACTCCTACACGCCGGACTATGCGATGTGGATGCGGTACCGCGAGCGGCTGATCGCGGAGCAGGAACGCCTTCCGGCTTCACGGGGCGGCAGGGGCACGGCGGCACAGGCGAAGTAAGGGACGGGATTCTTGACTTTTCCCTCTCCCCTTGCGATCCGGATCAGGTTAGAATAGGGTCACAGTAAAGAACCTGAGCAGGCTGGGACTCGCTCAAAGGAGCTGCCCGTATGCCTGTGAGGCGAAAATGGTATTTCGGCCTTTGCTGTTGTGCCGCGGCGAGTCTGCTGCCGGCCGTTCAAGCGGCGGACTGGCCGCAGTTCCGAGGTCCCAACCGGGACGCAATTTCAAAAGAAACAGGACTTCTTCGGAAATGGCCCGCCGGCGGACCTAAGGTCATGTGGACCGTTCCGGTCGCGCAAGGCTACGCGGGGGCGGCGATTGTCGCCGGGCGCGTCTATCACAACGATTATGACGAGGCGAAGAACGAGTGGGTTGTGTATTGCCGCTCGCTTACGGACGGCAAGGTGATCTGGCGCTACAGTGAGGCGCGGGTGGTGCGGCCGAATCACGCCATCACGCGCACGGTGCCTTCGGTGGACGCGAGGTCCGTATTTACGTTTGACCCGAAGTGCACGCTTCATTGCCTGGATGCGAAGACCGGCAAGGAGCGCTGGCGCAAGGATCTGGTTACGGAATACAAGAGCAAGATTCCGCCGTGGTACAACGGCCAGAATCCGCTTATCGAAGCGGATCGCATCATCATCGCCACGGGCGGAGATGCGATCCTGGTGGCCCTCGACAAGGTGACGGGCAAGGAGATCTGGCGCACCGCCAATCCGGGGGGTGTGCTGCTGTCGCATGCCTCCGTGATCCCCGCGGTGATCGGCGGCGTGAAGCAGTACCTTTACGGCACGCTCAACGGACCACTGGGCGTAGCGGCCAAGGATGGACAACTGCTGTGGCAGTATCCGCGGAAGTTCAATGTCGTGGTGGCGCCTTCCCCGATTCTGGTGGATGCAGACCGGGTGTTCATGACGGCGAGCTATGACGCGGGCAGCCTGATGGTGAAGGTGCTGCCGGCAGGCGGCAAGTTCCAGGCCAAGAGCGTTTTCGACATGACAAGGAACGAGTGGAATTCCGAAGTACATACGCCCATCGTTTACAAGGGCCACATGTTCGCGGTGGGGAAGAAGCGCCGCGGCCTGCTCACCTGTTTGAGCATGGACGGCAAGGAAGTCTGGACGAGCGATGGGAAAACGGCGTTTGACCTGGGGAGCTTTCTGCTGGCGGACGGGATGTTGTTTGTGATGGAGGGCAGGACAGGGATGCTGCGGCTGGTGGAGGCCAACACCACCGGCTACAAGGAACTGGCCAGCGCGCAAGTGCTCGGCGGGCCGGATGTTTGGGGGCCGCTGGCGCTTTCCGACGGGAAACTGGTGTTGCGCGATCTTTCCAAGATGGTGTGTCTGGACGTTCGCGGGAAATAGTGCCGGCAGGGAGGTGTCATGCGCTATCGGAAGATACAGGTGATGGGGGGCAGAGGGTCCGCGCAGGACCAATTCAGCAGCACGCTATACAGCCTGGCCGTCGACAGCCATGATCGTCTCTACGCGGCCGGCGATTCCGGAATCAAGGTTTTCGACAGCCAGGGGAAGTTGGAGCGCCGCTGGGCCACCGCAAAGCCTGTGTTTGCGGTGGCGGTTGCGGGCAGCGGCATGGTGTACGCCGGCGAGAAGGGGCAGGTGGAAATCTTTCATCCCACGGGCAAGCTTGCGGATACGTGGCGCGAGGCGCAGTTGCTGGGGCGCGTATCGGCCATCGGCTTCCACAAAGACAGCGTGCTGGTTGGAGACGCCGCGCACCGCTCGATCCGCCATTTCGAGAAGGGAGTGTACAGGAACACGATCGGCGCGAATAACCGCACATCCGGACTGCTGATTCCCAACGGGGCGGTGAGTTTCGGAATCGATTCCGATGGGGTGATTCATACCGCCAATCCGGGCAAGCATCGCGTGGAGCGCTACACGGTTTCGGACCAGCTATTGGGGCACATCGGCCGCTTCGGGAACGATCCGGCGGGCTTTCCGGGCTGTTGCAATCCGACGAACGTGGCGGTGGCGGGCCGCGATCGCATCTACGTAACGGAAAAGGCCGGCCCGCGAGTGAAGGCTTACGATTTTCAGGGCAATCTGATTTCCGTCATAGCGGCGGACGAATTCGATGGGAACTGCAAAAACATGGCGATCGCGGTGAACGGGCGCGGACGCGTGTATGTCGCGGACACCGTGAGGCTGCAAATTCTGGCGTTTTCGCCCGAGGGATAACACGAGGGGAGGCAATTGCACCATGAGCGATAAGGTGAACCGGCGCGACCTTGTTGGGCAGTTGGCGCGGGGCGCTGTGATACTGGGCTTCGGCGGAGCGGCCGGCTACCTGGCGCAGAAAGCGAACGGGCAGATTGTCTGGCAGGTGGACGGGGCCAAATGCATCAACAGCCGTCTGGGGGAAGTGGGAGTGGAAGCCTGCTCGCTTTGCACGACGGAATGCGTGGTATTGCAATCGGCCGTGCGCGCCGTGAACGATTTTTCCAAGTGCGGCCGCTGCTCGATTTGCCCGGCGTACTTCAACATCAAGAGCGCGGTGGATTCGAATGGCCTGCCGAGCGAGAAGCGGTGCCCGCGCGACGCCATCACGCGCAAGCCGATCGGAGTGGTGGACCCTCAGGACCCGGCTAACAACTATTACGAATACGTCATCGACGAGGAGAAGTGCGACGGCTGCGGCAAGTGCGTGATGGATTGCAAGGAGCCCATGGGCCTGGGATCCATCCGGCTCAAGGTGCGTCACAACCTGTGTGTCGCGTGTAACCGCTGCGCCATCTCGACGGCCTGTCCCAAAGGCGCCGTCGAGCGGCTGACGGTGAGTAAAGCACTCAACTTCGGAAGGACAAACGAAGCGCCGCGATGAGATGTCTGCTGCTGGGGATGATCGCGTTGGGGATGCTGTTCTTCGCCTGCGTCTGGGAGGCGAGGGCGCAAGCGCTGCCCTACGAACGGCCGGTGGAAACGGCTCCCAGCCAGGACGCCATTGGCGGCGGCTATGCGGTCCCGGATGTACAAAAGCCGCCGCCCCGGCGGCAGTGGCTGCAAGTGTTGGACTTGATTCTGCTGGCGCTGGCGCTGGCGGCGTCTGTCTGGATCGTGATCTCGAAGCGAAGCAGAAGATGGGCCCAGGCGCTGACGGTTGCCTGCCTTGCATATTTCGGGTTCTACCGGGAGGGATGCATCTGCCCGGTCGGGTCCATCCAAAACGTGGCGCTGGCGCTGGTGGAACCGCGCTATTCCATTCCGATTGTGGTGACGCTCAGTTTCTTTCTCCCGCTGGTGGTGGCGCTGTTCTATGGCCGGGCGTTCTGCGGCGGCGTGTGCGCGCTGGGGGCAATCCAGGAGTTGGTGGTATGGAAGCCGGTCACGGTGCCGCGGCGGTTGGACGCGGCTTTGGGGCTGCTGAAATACGCCTACCTTGGGCTGGCGATTTGGGTGGCCGTGCGCCCGGCGCTGGCGCGGGAGTTCCTCATTTGCCGCTTCGATCCGTTTGTGTCCTTCTTCCGCCTGGATGGCTTCCTGCACATGATGCTGATCGGCGCGGGGTTTCTGGTGGTAGGCATGTTTGTGGGCAGGCCGTATTGCCGCTACCTCTGCCCGTATGGCGGGTTGCTCAACTGGTGCACGCGGCTTGCGAGGCGGGGAGTGACCATCACGCCGGATAAGGAACTCGATTGCGGGCTCTGTACCGAGGCCTGCCCATACGGAGCCATCGAAAAGATGCGCGCAGTGCGCCGGGACTGTCTCTATTGCGCCCGGTGCTACGCGTCTTGCCCGCGCCAGCAGGCAGCTACGGAACTGGTTTCGATCTCGAATGTTGGAGGCCCGCGGTGACCCCGCGGAGGCAGCAATCCATCGCGCGCGGGACCATGCGGGCGGCAGCGGCCGCCATCGCCGTATGCGCGGCCGTTCTGCTGACCGATGAACTGGTAATGCGCCTACGAAAGCCCGGAGAAGACAAGCGCATCGCAGACTTGCAGGAGCAGGTGAAGACGAACGCCTCGCTCGCGCCGAAGCTGGCGGCGGAAAACGATGGCATCACGCGCGCGAGGCGTGCCCGCAAGGCGCGCAACAATGTGATCCCAGTGGCGCTGATCGCGGCCTCCGCGGTCTTCCTACTGGCCTCCGGAAGGCTCCGCTCCCTGGCGGGCAGCAAGCCCGTGGCTCTCGACATCATCCGGAAAGTGAAGTCCCCGCAGGCAGGGATTCAGAAGGGGAACGGCCATGTCCGGCATCGACAGCCCGCTTCCGCTTCGCCTGCTGCCCTTGACCTCAGCGCGGTGGACGAAATCGTGCGCCGGGAAGGAACGGGAAAAGAAGCCGCCATCCCGATTCTCCAGGCCATCCAGGCGCACTATAGACACCTGCCCGAGGAAGCGCTGCGCCGTGTGTGCGAACTCACCTCGATTCCGCCGGCGCAGATTTGCGGGACATCGACATTCTATTCACGGTTCCGCCGGTCTCCCACGGGGGAGCACATGGTTCGGGTCTGCCACGGAACAGCTTGCCACGTTTCGGGCGCGCGTGGCATTACCGAAGAATTGCGCCGATACCTGGAGATTCCGGAGGGCGCGGATACGGACGCGCAGCGGCGGTTCACGTTGGACGAAGTGGCATGCCTGGGATGTTGCAGCCTGGCGCCGGTTCTGATGGTGGATGATGCCACCGCGGGAAAACTGACGCCGAAGGCTGCCTGCGAAGCCCTGGGGATGGCGGAGAAGGAAAGCGGATGAGCCGGCAGGCGCGCGAGATCCGGATCGGCTTGGGCTCCTGCGGGGTGGCGAGCGGTGCAATGCCGGTGCGCGCCGCGCTCGAGGAAGAGGCGCGCCTTGCGGGAGCGGATGGCATCGTCAAAACGGTGGGGTGCAATGGCATGTGCCATCGCGAGCCGATCGTCGAGGTGGTGGGGCGGGACAACGCCTCGACATTCTATGGAAATGTGACAGCGGAAGGCGCAAGGCAGATCGTCAGAAGCCACGTCCGCCCGAAAAGCGCCGGCTTGTGGGCGCGCCGGCGGGTGAACGCCGCGGCGGCATTGGTCGGCCGCGGCAACAGCCTGCCGCCGCTCGATGATTTTGTATTGAACGGCAGCGCCGGCGCGTATCTCGGCAAGCAGAAGCGCGTCGTGCTCGAGAACTGTGGACAGATTGATCCGCTTCGAATCGACGACTATCTCAGGCGCGGCGGATATCAGGCTCTCGAGAATTGCCTGTCGCATTTGTCCCCCGATGAGGTGATTGCCGCCATCACCGCGTCCGGCTTGCGGGGGCGCGGCGGCGCCGGCTTCCCCACGGGGAAAAAGTGGGCAGTTACCCGGACGCGGCAATCGCAAGAAAAGTTTGTCATCTGCAACGGGGATGAAGGGGACCCCGGCGCGTTCATGGACCGCCTGGTTCTGGAGGCGGATCCTCACCGGGTTTTGGAGGGTCTCGCCATTGCGGCCTATGCGATCGGGGCCTCCGAAGGCTTTCTGTATATCCGCGCGGAATACCCGCAGGCTGTGCGCCACGTGAGGGCGGCGATCGAGGAGGCGGAAAAGCGCGGTTATCTGGGGGAGCACATCGCCGGGTCGGAGTTCTCGCTGCGACTGCAGGTGAGGGAGGGCGCCGGCGCGTTCGTGTGCGGGGAGGAGACGGCGCTGATTCTATCCCTGGAAGGCCAGCGCGGGATGCCGAAGCTGCGGCCGCCGTATCCCGCCGAGAGCGGCTTCCGGGGGCATCCGACTTCGATCAACAACGTCGAAACGCTCGCCTGTGTGCCATGGATCATGCGTCACGGCCCGGAGGCGTTCTCCGCCTTCGGGACGGCGGCCAGCAAGGGGACCAAAGTGTTCGCGCTCGCCGGCAAGATCAACTACGGCGGCTTGATCGAAGTGCCGATGGGCATCACGATTCGCGAGATTGTCGAGGACATCGGAGGCGGCATCAAGGGCGGAAGACAATTCAAAGCCGTGCAGATCGGCGGACCATCCGGGGGCTGCATCCCGGCATCGCTCGCGGACACCCCGATTGACTATGATGCGCTGGCGAGCACAGGCGCCATCATGGGCTCGGGCGGGCTGGTGGTTCTCGACGAGCGCGACTGCATGGTGGACATCGCGCGATTCTTTCTGCGGTTCACACAGGGGGAGTCCTGCGGGAAGTGCACGTTCTGCCGCATCGGAACGAAGCGGATGCTGGAGATTCTGGACCGGCTTTGCGAAGGCAGGGCAAGGCGCGACGACCTCGGCAAACTCGAGGAACTCGCCGATTACGTGAGCCGCGGCAGCCTGTGCGGACTGGGCCAGACCGCGCCGAATCCGGTGGCGACCACTCTGCGATACTTTCGCGGCGAGTACCTGGCCCACATCGAGGAGAAGCGCTGCCCGGCGGGACGCTGCCCGGCGCTGATCCGCTATCAGGTGAACGACAACTGCATCGGCTGTACACTGTGCGCGCAGGTTTGCCCGGTGGGAGCGATCGAATACCGCCCTTATCAAAAGCATTATGTGGACACCAACCTGTGCACGCGCTGCGACATGTGTTTCCAGGCGTGCCGGGATCATGCCATCGAGGTGGTCTAGGTGAATCCGGTATTTCTCACAATCGACAACCGCCGCACACAAGTGGCCAGGGGGACTACGGTGCTGGAGGCGGCCGAGGGGCTGGGCATTCGCATCCCCACGATGTGCCATGTGAAAGGCCTCGAGCCGGCCACCTCATGCTTCGTGTGCGCCGTGCAGATTGAAGGACGCCGCACGCTAACCCCCGCCTGCGGAATGCCGGCGTCGGACGGCATGGTGGTGAGAACGGATACCGAAGATGTGCGGCGGGCGCGCAAGATCGCGCTGGAGTTGCTGCTCTCTGACCATGCGGGGGAATGCGTTGCTCCGTGCGCCGCTAGATGTCCGGCCGATCTCGACATTCCGGGCTTCGTGTACGAAATCGCCGCGGGCAGCGTTCGCCAATCCATGGAGGTGATCAACCGGCGCCTTGCCTTGCCCGGTTCGCTGGGCCGTATATGCCCGCGCTTATGCGAACACGGCTGCCGGCGGTGCGAACACGACCAGGGTCTGGCGATTGGCGCATTGCACCGCTATGCGGCCGATGTGGACGGGGGCGGGAAGCCCTATGTGCCGGCGAAGGCGCCGCCCACGGGCAAATCCGTGGCGATTGCCGGCGCGGGGCCCGCGGGGCTCTCCGCGGCGTTCTACCTTCTGCAAAAAGGACACGACTGTACTTTGTTTGATGCCGCGAAGGCCGCCGGAGGAATGCTGCGCTACGGCATTCCCGCCTACCGTTTGCCGAAGGATGCGCTCGACGCCGAGATCGCTCTCATCAGCCAACTCGGCGCCCGCTGGCGTATGGACGAACGGTGGGGCCGTGATTTTTCCCTGGCGTCGCTGCGGCGCGATCACGATGCAGTGTTCCTCGCCACCGGCGCGCAGCAGGCGCAGGGGTTGCAGTGCGAGGGGGAAGAACTCGCGCTCCCGGGCATCGAGTTTCTCGAACAGGTAGCGAAAGATCATTCGCCGCGGCTCGGGAGCAGCGTCCTTGTCATCGGGGGCGGCAACACGGCCATGGACTGCGCCCGTTCGGCCATCCGGCTTGGCGGATGTAGCGTGAAGGTGCTCTACCGGCGCACGCGGAATGAGATGCCCTGCCTGATGGAAGAGGTGGAGGGCGCCGAAGCAGAAGGCGTAGAGTTCGATTTTCTTGTTTCGCCGGTGCGCCTGGAGTCGACGGACGGCCGCCGGATTCTGTTGACCTGCCGCCGCATGAAGCCTGGCGAGCCCGATGCCTCGGGGCGGCGGATCCCGGTGCCGGTGGAGGGCTCGGATTTCTCCCTGGAATGCTCCACCGTCATCGCCGCCACGGGACAATCAGTGGAACGCACTCTTGCCGAGCGCGAGGGCCTGCGGGTGACGACATGGGGAATCGCCGCCGATGAACGCACGCTGGCGACGAACATTCCGGGGGTTTTTGCCGGCGGAGACGCGGTGCTGGGAGCGGACCTGGCGGTGCGGGCAGTCGCGGCGGGACGCATCGCCGCCGCGTCCATCCACCAGTACCTGAGTGGGGAACCGGTGGTGGGCGAGCCGTCGCAATGGGGCATTGCCATGCAGCCGGTGGACGAATTGGAGCGCGCGGAAATCTTCCGCGCCATCGAAAAGGCCGCGCGCATCCGCATGCCGGAAATCGGCCATACGCAGCGCCTGACGAGCTTTGCCGAAATCGAGAAGGGCCTGACGGAGGAAGACGCGCGGCGCGAGGCCCTCCGCTGCATTAGCTGTGGCTGCCGGAAGGCGGATTGCTGCGAACTCCGGGGACTGGCTACGGAATACCAGGTGGATCCTTACCGCTTCGCCGGCGAGCGGCGCCGCTTTTCCCAGGACAACTCGCATCCGGAAATCATCTACGAGCCGGGCAAATGCATTCTGTGCGGAGTGTGCGTTCGCATTGCCGGAGAGGCGGGGGAACCTTTTGGCTTGAGCATCGTGGGCCGCGGCTTTGAAGTGGCGGTGGCCGCCCCATTTGGCCTGCCGCTGGCGGAGGGTTTGCGTTATACGGCTGTGCAGTGTGCCGAAGCCTGTCCAAGTGGAGCGCTGGCGCTGCGCACGGCCCGCGCGTGCGATCTGCGGTGCGGAGCGGCGGTTGCTGCGGGCCCCGATCTCGTCAGATTGGTCTAAAGAAGGATGTCCTTCACGACTTCGCCGAAAACATCCGTGAGGCGAAAATCCCGGCCCGCATGGCGGTAGGTGAGCCTGGTGTGATCCATCCCCAATGCATAGAACATGGTTGCGTGCAGGTCGTGGACAGAGACGCGGTTTTCCACGGGCCTTGAACCCGAACTCGTCCGTTGCCCCGTGAGCAATCCCGCCCTTGAAGCCGCCGCCCGCGAGCCACATCGTGTAGCCGTAGGGGTTATGGTCGCGGCCCGTGCCGCTTTCGGAAACGGGAGTGCGGCCGAATTCGCCTCCCCAGACGACGATCGTCTCGTCGAGCAATCCACGCCTCCGCAGATCGCGAATCAAAGCCGCCGCCGCGCGATCCATTTCGGGACAGTGCTTGAGTTGAGGTAACCTACCGTCGACCGAGCAAGCCGCGGGATACCGCGTCCACGCGCTCGTCCCAATCGTCGCTGAGAAATCCGCCAATGACCTGGGTGGGCAGGCGAAGATCCTTGTGATAGTGTTAGCAGCGGCGCGCGAGGGCACCAAAACGGCGGGCTCGCGGGGGCCAGGGCCACGGGCGGGGTGATGCGGGAGATCAAGGCGGGCAGTGCCGATCAACGCCGGAACTGCGATAGAGTGGGGACTTCCTGAAGCGACGAGCAGTGCGCCCCGGAGAGGAGTAGAGATCCCCTCCAGGGCAGGAGCTTCTGGGAGCACGACCTCCCATGAGCCATTCCGAGCGTCCTATAACGGGACGCAAAAAGCAAACAGTAACAAGGAAGCGTACATCGCGGAGGCGGCGGCGCCTGCTGAAAGGATGCGAGCAGGCATTTCAACCGCGACACGCACGCCAACGTTACTGCAGCCCGGGATGCCAGCAAGCGGCCAAAGACTGGTCGCAGTGGAAGGCTCGGCAGCGATACCGCGCCACCAAGAGGGCCAAGCAAAACGCAACCACCAGAGCCGCCGTTATCGCGATCGCGTTCGGGCACGCCAGACACAATCGCCGCCCGCCGCCGAGCAGTCCGCGAGGGTCATCCCTAGGAACTTTTTTCGAGCACACCCGCGACCGGCCCGGATGCTGCGAGCGCTTCCATCGAAGCCCGCGCAGTCCGCTGCGGCGGTTCTGTTCGCACGCTTGCCGGCGCGCCCTGGAACGCGTGTGGGAAGGCGAACGGCGCCGGCGCCCGAGACACAACACGCGGACACAACCACCCGCGCTCACCCCGCGGAGATGATCCGGACATATTGATCGGTCCGGCGGCTGCGGCGTACATTCGACCTGTCCACCGAGGAAGGAGCCGAACCGTGCTGCGTTGGGCCGACGAACATCTGCTCGAACTGAAACGCGAAGACATCGGAGAACACTACGGGCGCTACCGCCTGCACATTCCCGACGCCGAGCGGGCCATGGCGCGGTCGCTCCAACGTTATGGACAGTTGTCGCCGGTGATCGTGTGCCGCCGGCAGGACCGCTACGAACTCATCGACGGGTTCAAGCGCCTGGGCGCGGCGCGCCAACTGGCGGGCATCGCGCATCTCTCGGCGCGGTTAATGGAAGCCGACGAGCGCGCGGCCAAAGCGGCCATCTACGGACTGAATCGCACAGGCGGGCGCACGCGGGAGTTGGAGGAGGCCTGGATCATTCAGGCGCTGGTGCGCGACGACGGCATGAGCCAGGTGGAGGTGGCGGAGTTGTTGGGACGCCACAAGAGCTGGGTGTGCCGGCGGCTGGCCCTGATCGAGCGATTGGGACCGCAAGCGCGCGAGGAACTGCGCGTGGGTCTGCTGACGCCGGCGGCGGCGCGAGAGATGGCTTGGTTGCCGCAGGGCAACCAAGCCGAGGTGCTGGCAGCTACACGGCGCGAGGCGCTGACGCGCGCGGAACTCGCCGGGCTGGCGGATCCGTGGCTGGGATGCACGGAGCGCCGCCAACAGGAATACTTGCTGGCGCATCCGCGGGAAGCCCTCCAACAAGGTAAGGGCGTGACGGCGGTGGCCAAAGACCCGCGACTGGGTGAAGCGGGCAATCAGGTATGGAAGCGTGTGGGCCTGCTGCTGGACGTGCCGGGACGCATGGAGGTGTGGCTGGCGCACCAGTGCCGCACCGGGCTGACGCCCGAGGACCGCGTGCTGCTCACGCCGCGCTTCCGCAAACTCGCCGCCGACGCCGCATCCGTGGCCCTGCTCAGCCGCGACTTCATCGGCGAGTTGAAGGCATGAACGCCTCCACCCGCAACGAGATCATCCGCCTGCACTACGGAGGCGCGGCCCAGCGCCGCATCGCCCGCCTGCTGGGAGTCTCGCGCAAGAGCGTGGCCGCCGTGCTGGCGGAACACGAACGCGGCCGGGCAGGCACGGCCAACAGCGACGAAAACAGACGGCCGACATTGCTCGACCCGTTCGCCGATCACATCGCGCAACTCGTCGAGCGCTACCCCGATCTGACCGCCGTGCGACTGCACGAGGAACTGCGCAAGCTGGGCTTTCAGGGCCACTACACGATCGTGCGCGAACGGTTGCGCGCGCTCCGGCCGCATCCCTCCAGTGCCCCCCGTGCGCCGCTTCGAAACCGCGCCGGGTGTGCAGGCGCAGATGGATTACTCGCCCTACGACATCGACTTCACCGCCGAAGGGCGCCGCCGCGTGCATGCCTTCAGCTACGTGCTGGCGTATTCGCGCCGCCAGTACGTGCGCTTCGTCGACAAGCAGGACTTCACCACTACCATCCGCGAACACGTGCGCGCCTTCGAGCACTTTCAGGGACTGGCCGCGACCTGCCTGTACGACAACATGAAGGTGGTGGTGAGCGGCCATGACGGCGATCAGCCGGTCTACAACACGCGCTTTCTCGCTTTCGCCACGCATTACGGTTATCAACCCTGGGCGTGCCGGCGCTACCGTCCCGAAACCAAGGGCAAAGTGGAGCGGCCGTTTTACTGCGTTGAAACCAACCTGCTCAACGGGCGCACGTTCACTTCGCTCGATCACCTGCATGAAACCGCGGCGCAATGGCTGGCGGAGGTCGCCGCCGCGCGCCTGCATCGCGAGACGCGGCGGCGGCCCATCGATCTGTACGAACAGGAGAAGCCGCACCTGATCCCGCTGCCCGCCACGGCGTACGATACGGCGCAGGTCGTGTATCGCACGGTGAACAGCGAGGGGCATGTGCCCTATCCGCAGAACTTCTACTCCGTACCGTTCCAGCGCATCGGCGAGTTGCTGCCGTTGCGCATCACCGATCGGGAGTTGATCGTGTACGGGCCGGAGGTGAAGGAGATCGCACGGCATCCGCTGTATGCGTCCGCCGTCACCGGACAGAAGCACACGCTTTCACAACACGAACCGCCGCGTGATCACCGCCACCGGTGCGAGTTGCTGAAGGAACGATTCGATGAGTTTGGGCCGGAGGGGACGCGGTTCTTCGAAGAATTGGTGCGCACGCAGCGCTACGGCAAGGACCAGGCAGCGCGTGTGCTCGCGTTGCTGGGGACGTACCATCGCGAGGACCTGGTGCGCGCGCTGGAACGAGCCGCACGGTATCGTGCGTTTTCCTCGTCGGCGGTGGAACGGATTCTGGCGGCGCAGGCCACACCGCGTTCGGCCTGGGAGTCACTGGCTGAGGAAGCGCGCCAACAGGCAGACGAGATTTTGCGGCAGCCTCCGGTCGCGACGCGTTCGGCGGCCGATTATCGCGAACTGCTCGATGAGATGGACATCCACGATGAAACAGGCCAAGACGACGACCCCGGTGCGTGAGCGCTGTCTGCGACACTGCTCGACGTTACGGATTCCGATGGACGGCGCGGCTCTGGATAACGTGCTGTCGAAAGCGGACAAAGACGGGTTATCCCATCTCGACTTTCTCGATCTGCTGCTCGGTGCCGAGGCCGATGCGCGGCGCGAGCGCGCCGTCGCGCGGAGGATTCGCGAAGCACACTTCGCCGAAACGAAAACGCTGGAAGGCTTCGACTGGCAGTTCAATCCCAAGACCTTCCACCGTGCGCAGGTCGAGGAACTGGCCACCGGTGAGTTTGTGCGACGCCACAACAACCTGATCCTGGTGGGCTGGAGCGGGATCGGCAAGAGCCACATCATTCAGGCGCTGGGACAGAAGATCTGCGTGCACGGCTATCGCGTGCTATACCGCACTTCGGCCGAACTGCTTTCAGACCTGACGGCGTCCCTGGCCGACAAGACCTTGCCGGAACGTCTGCGCTTCTACGCGAAACCCGATCTGCTGATCCTCGATGAGTTCGGTTTCGACCGGATCGAACGGACCGAGTGCCCGCAGGCGGCGCATCTGCTGTACAAGATCATTGCGGTGCGGAATCAGAAACGTTCGACGGCACTGGTCACGAACGTGGATTTTGACAAGCGGGTCGACTACATGAGCGACGGTCCGCTTGCCATGGCGTTTCTGGACCGCATCGTCGAGGGCGCGATCATTCTCAAGCTCAGGGGCAAGTCGTACCGCGCTAGGAAAGATTAGGCCCGGACGCCGCGGAGTGATGCGGTCCACGCGGCCCGTATTTTCCTGCCTCAATTCTGCCCACTACGCAACCGCGCAGGTGGCTCCCTTCTGCCCGCCATAATATAATGGCTCCCTTTTTCGCCGCCACCGACACCACGGCGGAGTCCATTGTTCCGGCCATGCGGGATCGTCCAATTGGGGACCCACATAGCGCACCTGCTCGGGCAGGGGGACGGGGACGAAATCATATTCCCGCGAAGTGAGGACCAGACGCCGGGGCAGAGTGAGGAATTGATGGAAAACATCGCGCCGGAGAGGCAGGCCAAGCTGCCGCCTCGCTTCATTGAGCGGCTCGAGCCCGAAACCGAACATTTGGCGCATCACGGCCCGGAACGCACGGTCGCGCAGCCGTCCGAGTGGTCCGCGCGCCGCGTGCAGGCCCAGGCCGAAGGGAGTCACGCCGTCGACTGGCGGATGAATCAGAAAACGGATGAACAGCGCGGCGGGAAGCCCTGACTTCTCCGCTCCGGCGATGGCCCCGAACGCCAGGCAGTCCACCGCGAGCGCATGCGGACGCACACGTTCCACAGTCTCGAGCGGCGGGACCGTAGGCGGATGGCCGGGCGGGGCTGTTTGCGGCTCCAAGGTGGCGGTCGAGCAGTTGACGGCGCCTTGGCGCGCACGCCGCTCGAGCGTGTTGGCCGGCCCGAGGATGCAGGCCGGCGTCGCGGCCTGGCTCGGCACCGGGGCCGCCGGCTGGATCACGGGACAAAAGGTTCAGGCCGGCGGCGGTCTTGACATGGGCGGAGATCTTCAATTCCCAGATCCGAGGGAGGCTCAACCGTATGCGGAAGTAACCGAAACCTTCAAAAATTACCGCCGGCGCCTCACCCTTTTTGAGCTCGCTCGTTTAACTTGTCGAAAAATCGCTTGATCAGCATCTTCGACGTCGTATCGAGCAGGCGCTGCCCCACCGAGGCGATGGTGCCCCCTACATGCACATCCCCCTCGTAGGCCACCTCTGTCTCCGCGCCTTCCTCGCGCAGGCGCAACAGCCCCTCACCCTTCATGAACCCGATCTTCCCCGTCCCCTCCACAATCAGCCGGAAGCTCTCCACCGGGTTCCGGTCTCCTATCCGAACCTTGCCCGCGAACTGCCCCGAGATCGCCGCCAGCGCCATCTTCATCTTCATCTCGTAAAGGTCTTCGTCCACCTTCACCAGAGCCTCGCACCCGGGCATACACGCCGCCAGAATTTCCGGGTTCTGCAACAAAGCGTACGCCCGCTCCCGCCCTACCGGCAGCCGGTGCGAACCATGAATTTTCACGTCCCCTTACCCCGCCGTCTCCAGCGCCGCCCGCAGAGCCCGCGCCGTGTACACTCGCGCCAGGTGCGCCCGGTAGTCCGCCGATGCATGGATATCGCTGTTCGCTTCCTTGCCTTCGGCCACCGCCGCCGCGGCCTGCGTCACATCCTGAGCGCTGCCCGCCGTGCCCACCAGCAGCGCCTCCACGTTCTGGGCCCGGTAACTGCTCCCGGCCAGACCGGTCACGCCCACGCGCGCCATCGACACCTTGCCGCCTTCCTTCGCCACTCGCGCTGCCACGCCCACCAGCGCAAATCCGGATGCAAGCTGATCACACTTCGCATACCTCACGCCGGTCCCTGCCGCTTCCACGGGTACGCTCACCTCCACCACTAACTCCCCGGGCTCCAGCGCCGTCGTGAACGTGTCCACGAAGAACTCCGCCGCGCTCACCGCCCGCTCTCCACCCTTGCCCGCAATCCGGATCACCGCCTCCAGCGCCTGCAGCGCCGCCGGGTAGTCCGCCGCCGGGTCCGCGTGCGCGATGCTTCCCCCTAGCG